>NZ_AXCD01000066.1:0-1493 GCF_000475335.1 Acinetobacter sp. COS3 | reverse complement strand
ATAAAGCTTTTCCAATTTTATCCGAGCTAGCTAAGCAAGGGAATCCAATCGCTCAGAATGATATTGGTGTTGGTTATCAGTATGGTTTCAATGGAATACCTGATGAAAAGAAAGCGATTGAATGGTATACATTATCAGCAAATCAAAACTATGCACCAGCATTACACAATCTAGGTCTTTTAGATTTTAACAAAGCCAAGAATGATAGTGACTATAAAAAAGCTTTAGATTTTTTCTTAAAAGCCGAAAAACAAAACCATTATGAATCAATATCAACAATTGGTATTTTTTATAAGAATGGTATTATCTTCCCGAAAAATCTAAATAAATCTATTGAAAAATTCGAAATTGCTGCTGAACATGGTAATGCTTCTGGTCAATTTAACTTAGCTCAAGCTTATTATTATGGTGAAGGTGTTCAACAAGACTTTAAAAAAGCTTTAGAATGGTATGAAAAGTCCTCTGAACAAAATTATGAGGCGGCAACAATACAACTAGCAAAATTGTATTTTAATGGTAAAGGAACCCCTAAAAATATTAATAAATCTATTGAGTTATTAAAGCCAATAGCTGAGTCTGGAAATACTACTGCACAATATAATCTTTCTATAGCTTACAGAGAAAACAATGATAATAAAAATTATTCACTTTGGGAAAATATATACGAATCTAATCCTAAAGAAGACTAGTTGATTAACTCGTCTTCTTATTTTTAGTTTCTTTTTTATTGTAAACAAAAATAGGGACGGTGATCGCCATACCAGCTTGATGATCTATAGATGGAAGTTTCTTTTTAATTTTTGCTGTTCCAAGTCCCATTGATGAAACAATGCCATCTCCCCGAACATCCTTCATTTCTCCTGTATCCACATCTGTAGCTTTTGCTTTTGTATGTACTAAACCCACATTATAAGCTCCTAAGTTAACACTATTAGTTAGACTATATCCTGCTCCAGTCAATTCTGAAACATGTCTTGCATTAGTCTTAATATTACTTCCTGCAAGAGAAAATCCAATATCATCACTTATTTTTTTTACATTTCCACCATGTAAATTTATTGCACTCTTATCAATACTTATAGAGTCTTCAACAGCATAGTATAGCATCCAGTTACCACGAGCATCATAGGCTACTCCTATTTCTAAAGAAGCACCTAATACCTCCCACAACTGTGCACCAATAGTTACAGAAATTTGTCGAGTATAATCTCCACTCACTTTAGTAACTGGCAATAAATCTTCAGTATATAATTTACTCAATATTAGCTTTTGATTACTTAGGCCTAAAAACTTTGCAGTATGATTTATTAACTTTAGTCTTTGACCCGTATAAAGACTATATGTATCAGTTATTTTATTATCTTCTTTAATTCTTTCAGAATTTAAATTAAACTTTCTTGCGATACTTAATAAAGTATCGCCAGCATTTACAATATAATCTATTTCAATAAAATAACCTTCTTTAGGAGCTATGACTTGAAGCATCATTTGAT
>NZ_AXCD01000065.1:0-1471 GCF_000475335.1 Acinetobacter sp. COS3 | reverse complement strand
ATAAAGCTTTTCCAATTTTATTCGAGTTAGCCAAACAAGGGAATGCAACTGCTCAAAATGATATTGGTGCAAGTTACCAATACGGATTTAATGGTGAAACTAATGAAGAAAAAGCCATTCATTGGTATACATTAGCAGCTAAACAAAACCATGCACCAGCAATACACAACCTAGGCTTAATAGCGTTTAACAATGCAAAAAATGAAGATGACTATCAAAAAGCATTAACCCTTTTTGAAAAATCAGCTAAGCTTGGTTCCTATGAAGCTATTAATTATATTGGTATATATTATGAAAATGGCATTATATTTCCTCAAGACTCAACCAAAGCAATTGAAAAATTTAAAATGGCAGCAGAGCATGGCAACGCATCAGGTCAGTTTAATCTAGGTCAAGCATACTATTATGGTAGAGGAGTTAAGCAAGATTACAAACAAGCATTTGATTGGTATATAAGATCTTCAAATCAAAATTATAGTGCCTCTGCAATTAAATTAGCCATCCTTTATCGAAAAGGTAAAGGTACAGAAAAAAATGTTGATAAAGCAATAGAGCTATTAAAACCATATGCAGAACAGGGTTATGATCTTGCACAATACAATATTTCTCTTTACTATAAAGATAAAAATGAACTGGGTAAATCTATATACTGGCTAGACCAGTATAAGAAAAACCCCAATAAGAGTGATTAAATCACTCTTTAACTTTTCTATTATAAATAAATAAAGGAATTACAATCGAAGCCCCAACTTGATTATTAATATTTGGGGTATTTATACTTTCCCCCCTATATTTATCTGCCCCACACCACTAATCCCATCAATATCTTTATCCCCCCCTGTTTCATAATCTTTTGTCTTAGATTTTACATTCATCAAACCCACATTATAAGCTTCTAAGTTAACACTATTAGTTAGACTATATCCTGCTCCAGTCAATTCTGAAACATGTCTTGCATTAGTCTTAATATTACTTCCTGCAAGAGAAAATCCAATATCATCACTTATTTTTTTTACATTTCCACCATGTAAATTTATTGCACTCTTATCAATACTTATAGAGTCTTCAACAGCATAATATAGCATCCAGTTACCGCGAGCATCGTAGGCTACTCCTAATTCTAAAGAAGCACCTAATATTTCCCATAACTGTGCTCCAATAGTTACAGAAATTTGTCGAGTATAATCTCCACTCACTTTAGTAATTGGCAATAAGCTTTCAGTATAAAGTTTCTTAAGAATTAACTTTTGATTACTTAAGCCTAAAAACTTTGCAGAATAATTTATTAACTTTAGTCTTTGACCCGCATAAAGACTATATGTATCAGTTATTTTATTATCTTGTTTAATTCTTTCTGCATTTAAATTAAATTTTCTTGCGATACTTAATAAAGCATCGCCAGCATTTACAATATAATCTATTTCAATAAAATAACCTTCTTTAGGAGCTGTGACTTGAAGCATCATTTGAT
>NZ_AXCD01000064.1:0-299 GCF_000475335.1 Acinetobacter sp. COS3 | reverse complement strand
TCAATCACACCAGTGACGAGATCAATCGGACTACCATCGGTACCACCTGTAATGCCATCGATCACACCAGTGACTAAATCGACAGGGCTACCGTCTGTTCCACCCGTGATGCCATCGATTACGCCAGTGACAAGATCAATCGGGCTGCCATCGGTTCCACCAGTAATGCCGTCAATCACGCCAGTGACAAGATCGATTGGGCTGCCGTCTGTTCCACCCGTGATGCCATCAATCACGCCAGTCACAAGATCAATTGGACTACCGTCTGTTCCACCCGTAATGCCATCAATCACACCAGT
>NZ_AXCD01000063.1:0-5081 GCF_000475335.1 Acinetobacter sp. COS3 | reverse complement strand
TGATACTGGCGCTAAAGGTGACACGGGTGCTGTTGGTGCAATGGGTGATACGGGAGCTCAAGGTGACACGGGTGCCGTTGGTGCAATGGGTGATACGGGAGCTCAAGGTGACACGGGTGCCGTTGGTGCAACGGGCGATACAGGAGCTAAAGGCGACACAGGTGCGACTGGTAAGAGTGCTTATGAAATTGCTGTTGATAATGGCTATACGGGCACAGAACAACAATGGGTAGATGGACAACAAGGCCAAGGTGGATCATCACCGTTCTTGGATGTGAAAGCCAATCAATCTAGTACTGGTGCTAAAGCGACTGGTTCTGGTGCAACAGCATTGGGCGATGGTGCTATAGCTGATGGCAATAATAATACAGTTGTTGGTTCTGAGGCATCTGCAACAGGAGAGTCAAATACTGTAGTGGGTAAAGGTAACAAAGTTGAAGGAAATCGCTCAGGGGCATTTGGTGATCCAAACGTCATTCAAGCAAACGACAGTTATGCAGTGGGTAATGACAATACCATCACTGGCGATAAAACTTTTGTTGTCGGCAATAATGTAAATACTTCAGCTCAAAATGCTGTTGTATTAGGTAATGATTCAGCTTCAGATCGTGATAACACAGTATCAGTTGGTGCATCAGGAAAAGAGCGTCAAATTATTCATGTTGCAGCAGGCGTAGCAGATACTGATGCTGTAAATGTGAAACAAATGAAAGATGCAGATGCAAAAGTTCTAGGTGATGCAAAAACTTATGCAGATGCAGGAGATGCAACGACATTAAATAATGCTAAAAGCTATACGGACACTCGTGAATCGGTGATTCGTCAGGACTATCAAACAGCGGATGCTAAAGTGCTATCAGATGCGAAAGTCCATGCGGATGCAGGAGATGCCACTACATTAAATAGTGCTAAAGGCTATACAGATAGTCGAGAAACAGTCTTGCGACAAGAGTACAAAACTGCTGATGCTAAAGTGTTATCAGATGCACAAGCTTACACTGATACAAAAGTGACTGATCTCGAAAATAGTTTTAGAGATGTATCTAATCGTGTAGATCAGACTAATCAAACAGTTAGAAAAAATCGTGATATTGCTGCCCAAGGTATCGCAGGTATTAGCGCCATGACGAATATACCGATGCCAGCAGAAACAGGAGCTTCAACAGTTGGAGTTGGTATGGGTTATTACGATAGTCAGTCCGCGATTGCCGTTGGGGCAAGTCATTATTTCGATAATGGTGTTGCGATTAAAGGTGCATTCTCAACTGGCTTTAATAATGGCAATACAACAGCTGTAGGTGCTGGTGTTTCATATTCTTGGAAATAAGGTCATATATTAATAATAAATAGGTAAGTACTCGAGAGTGCCTACCTATTTTTATTCGATAAAAATTTATACAAAAATAAAGAATTCGTATCGACTTATTCTCATCGTTAATAAAATTAAACTTTCATCAATTGTTGAAGAATTCAGAAAGGTTGTACATTTTGCGTAGCTCTTTCATTACTGATAAAACTTTAAATTATCAGTGATCCTTTGCTGTACTGACGCAGGGTACTTTTGTTCTTTAATCAGCTTTAAGATTGCTTGATGTCCATCTTCTCTATAGGCAGGACAATAAGTTGCAGAAACACTGAGTTCATCCAAGGCACGCCATTCATAGACGCTTGTATCGACGAATAAAATATCATCGGGTTGCCCAATCGCAACGGCTTGTGCTGCAAAATAACAAGCTAAATCATACATTTTTTTGAGTCGATAATAACGTGCCAACTCATACAGTGGTTCAGCGCGTTGTTGTCTTGCGATCCATGCTTGTAGGTATGCTCTAAAGACTTGTTCAGTTGGATAATTTAAACGATCCATCAAGCGAGCTGCCCAACATTGTGCAACCCAACGCTCTTCTTCCCAACCACCAGCCTTGGCGCGTTTGTCATAGGCTTGATAGGCGAGTTCAAACAATTCAGCATCACGAAAGCTTTGTGCTAAATAAAACTGATAACGTAAATTATCAGGCTCATCTTTTAAACCTTGTTGCAGAATCGCTACATCTTTTAAATAAGTATCTGGATCATTGCCACGTGCGCCTTCGTCATGGCGTGAAATGACATAAATGCCTTCAAGTTGATGCCATTGATGTGCGGATGGGGAAGCTAAATATTCATGTAACACGCCTTGCCAATGCCAAGAAATTTTAGTCGAAACTAAAGCATTTCGTTGATAACTAAGATTGCCGTGTAAAAAAGTAAAATAATACGCGAGCTCTGAAAAGTTACCCCATTTGACTGTTGGATCAATCTGTAACGTTTCATCGGCATCAATAAACATTAAATAATCGGCGTGGGGTAGCGTATCCGTCAGTGCGAGTTGTAGCGCTTCGCTACGGTTATGTCCAAAATTTTTCCAAGGTCGTTCAAAGAGCTGTCCTTGAATACCTTGCATGTAGTCCTGAATAATGTGTTGTGTGCCATCGGTTGAGCCAGTATCCACAATCACCCACGAATCAATATATGGTCTCACTGACGCCAAGCATTCCAAAATCGCTTTGGCTTCATTCTTGACGATCATATTTAGGCGAATGTGAGGGTGTACTGTTGTTTCTAAATTGGTTTTCATGAGCTTGAATGATGTTTATTTTCCATTTTTTTAGCACTTTCCTGTGAGTTGGGGTGATTGTCAAGAGATTTTAATAATGGAAGTTCAATTAAAATTGGTACAGCTGGATGTTGGTCATAAAGATGTATTGTTAAGTATTGTTAATAAGAGTGCATGAGCTTTAAAGTTTTTCTTTTTCTAGGTTTAAGTGTTATAAAATTAATTTTGTTGTTAAGTTTTTGATTTTTATTTTTATTATTTTTTTGTTTAGATTCATCTTAAATTTCTGCTGTACGGCGCTAGTGTAAAATTTATGTTTTTTGTATTCTGTTGGTAAAGAAAG
Source organism: Acinetobacter sp. COS3 (assembly GCF_000475335.1). Taxonomy (NCBI): domain Bacteria; kingdom Pseudomonadati; phylum Pseudomonadota; class Gammaproteobacteria; order Moraxellales; family Moraxellaceae; genus Acinetobacter; species Acinetobacter sp. COS3. The sequence continues at coordinate 2,142 of NZ_AXCD01000063.1, read as the reverse complement.
TATAAGCAATTCTGGGGGTACTGTTGTGAACATTATTTTTAAAGTGATTTATAACCGTTGTTTGGGGTGTTTTGTTGTTGCATCTGAGTTAGCAAAAGGAATAAGTAAGTCACAAACAGGTACGGAGGGGGGGCTCACTGTTCCGACAGAACAAGTGTCAAAGTCGAATCTATCGCCTTTTGTGTTGCGAAGTTTGGTGGCAAGTATTGCTTTATTAATAGGTGGGCAGGCTTTTGCAGACACGTGTGATATAAGTGGCGGGTCAGGAGGGACGAATGGTGGGAGCATTGGGGTATCGGGTGCAATTGCTTGTGGCCTAATTAACAATGCTTATGGTGGTAACAGTAGTGCAGTCGGTTTTAGCAATGACGCTAATGGAACAAACAGTAGTGCCTTTGGGTATGATAACAGTGCAATGGCTAGCAATAGCAGTGCCTTTGGATATAGCAATAATGCAAATGCTAGCAATAGCAGTGCACTGGGCAATAGCAATACTGTTACTGGGGCGGGAACTTACAGTAGCGCAATAGGGGCTTATAGTAACGTACAGTCGCAATATGCAGTTGCATTGGGTGCGGGCAATAGCAGTACGAACGGGGCGCGCATCGGCACTGGCGCAGATGGTTCTGTAGCGATCGGTCGTGATGCCGCGGTGGCGAACAATGCGCAGAATGCGATTGCAATGGGTGTGAGTTCACGGGCAAATGTCAGTGATTCTGAAGCGATAGGTCACAATGCAACAGCGAATAATCAGTACAGTGTTGCATTAGGTACTGATTCGGTAGCTGACCGTAATAACAGTGTATCTGTAGGTAGTTCAACCCGTCAGCGTCAAATTATCAACGTTGCTGAGGGGACAGCAGACACCGATGCGGTGAATCTAAAGCAGTTGAATGACAAAGTCCGTTTTTATGGAGTTAACTCAAGTACAATAACGGATGTCAACTATTATGGCGGTGGTGCGACAGGTGCGTCTGCGCTGGCGTTGGGTCTGAGTGCTCGGGCTTCAGGTTTTGAGAGTGCGTCAGTGGGTGTGGGCAACACGGCTTCTGGTGTTCGCAGCATGGCTATGGGTTATGGCAATATTGCGAATAATGCTTCCAGCACTGCACTTGGTTTTCAGAATAACAACGGAGCAATCGCGGGTTCCTTTAGCAGTGCACTAGGTTATAACAATAAAGCGTTGAGTAATCTGAGTAGTGCAGTTGGCAGTAATAATACGGCTTCGGGAGATATGAGTAGTGCAGTAGGTTTTAATAATAAAGCGGCTGGGGAGTACAGCAGTGCAGGCGGTAGCTATAGCGCAGCCATTGGTAGCAGTTCTGTTGCTCAAGGTGCATCTACGGGAGTTGAGTATACATATACCACAAACTCAAGTGGATCAGTAGACACGATTAATGGTATTGCGATTGAAACAATGGCACAGTCATTGAGTGGATTTCCATGGGGTTTGAATCCATCAAATATCACCTCGATTAATGGTAACAGCAGCTTGAGTACTGAAGCGAAGTTAGCATTTATTGATGCAGTTTTGAACGGTGGTAATATTGCACTGGCAGATAATAGTAGTGTGTTTGGAGTGAGTAGCCAAGCAATAGCAGCAGGTTCAAGTGCGATCGGTTATAACTCTCTTGCTGATGAAGAAAATACTATTTCTGTAGGTCGGTCTGGCTTAGAGAAACGCATTACCAATGTTGCGGCAGGCATCGCAGATACCAATGCTGTGAATTTTGCACAACTTAATTCATTGGTTGGTGTTTTAGGCGGTAGCTTTAATGCCAGTGGGGTTTATACCGCACCAACCTATGTGATTCAAAGTAATAATTATAATACTGTGGGTAGTGCATTTACTGCGATTGACACCAAATTAACCAGTTTGCAAACCCAACTTGATGCGGGTGGTACTGCTGGTAAGAGTGCCTATGAAATAGCAGCTGATAATGGTTTTATTGGCACAGAGTCTGAATGGCTAGCTTCTCTACAAGGTGCTAAAGGCGATACAGGTGCGGTCGGTGCAACTGGTGCCAAAGGTGACACAGGAGCAGTTGGTGCAACAGGCACTCAAGGTGACACGGGTGCAGTTGGTGCAACAGGTGCCAAAGGTGACACGGGTGCAGTCGGTGCGACAGGCGCTCAAGGTGA
>NZ_AXCD01000062.1:0-581 GCF_000475335.1 Acinetobacter sp. COS3 | reverse complement strand
TATTGAAAATGAAAAAGATAGCAAAGAATAGTTGGGATAAATAATGTCGAATATTGCATTTAAATTACGCTTTACATATAAGAATATAGACGAAGAAATTCCAAATTTAGATTATAAAGTGACTTTTCAAAGTTTAGTGTTTCCTACTACAACTAGGGTTTTAGATAGTGATCAAACAACAAAAGAAGGAAAGGTAACAAAAACTTTATATACACATTCTGAAAAAGGTATATTAAGAGTTTTTGTAAAAGGTGGCCTAACAAAATATAAGACTTTTACACAAATTTATCAAGAGAATATTGAGAAAGATTATTTCCTTAATGGGATAACATTAACACTACCATTAAGTTTAATTAAGATTTTGCTCACAACGGAAGTAAAAGGGTCATCTAAAACTTATGAAAGTGACTATCATCAGGTGAAATCTGGTGAGAATTTAGCAAGTATAGCAAAAAAATATAACAAAGAGATTTCTCTACTTATGAGAAGTAATAATATTTCTGATGCAAATGAAATTAAAATAGGTCAGAAAATATTTATTGGAAGTGCTAATACATCAAATCAAATGATGCTTCAAGTCA
>NZ_AXCD01000061.1:0-344 GCF_000475335.1 Acinetobacter sp. COS3 | reverse complement strand
TCCACGTGCCATCTCCATTGTTGGTCGCTGGGTAATCCACACCATTTACATTCACGGTCACCGTTGCAGTTGGATCGTTCACTGTGCCCGTTAATGCTGGGGTGCTGTCATTGGTAATAATGTCATCAATGGTAATAGCTGGAGCTAAACCATCTACTGTTGCTGTTGCAGGATCTGATGTATTACCTGCTGGGTCCGTCGCTGTTGCTGTAACCTGATCACCATCATTTAACCCAGGATTATCTACTGTCCAGCTACCATCTGGTCCAGCGACAACTTGCACTGTACTCCCATCAGGGAAGGTCACAGTCACCGTTGAACCAGGTTCTGCTGTACCTGTAATT
>NZ_AXCD01000060.1:0-1180 GCF_000475335.1 Acinetobacter sp. COS3 | reverse complement strand
CTCTGTACACGACAAATTTCATAGGGCCCTTGTTCTATCAGACTTTTTCTTTCTTAAAATTGCTAGCACTTTCTTAAATTCTTCTTTTTTCCCAAAACCAATCAAACGTAGAATAGCCATTTGAACATGGTCCAAGCCGTAGCGAAATAAACTTACTGAAAGTCGTCCATGCTTCTTTATTTTTATCGCTTTTTTTCGATCATGTTGCCATTCACCTGTTAAATAGCACCAACAGAAACCGATAGCTAGCACTGCTATCAATTTCTTGACTCGTCTAGGGTCTGTTAAACGAGTATTTTCAAGATTGAATCCACGTCCTTTGAGACAACTAAATAAGGTTTCGATTTCCCAGCGTAATGCATAATCACGAATAGCAGAAGCATTAAACATAGGAGAAACAACAAGTAAAAGTTCTCCATCTTCTAATCTTAACGCACTAATATACAGTTTCACTCGACCAACCCAAATACGTCGTTTACGACATTCAGTTTGACCAACTTGAAGATGACGAAATAAATCACTAATTTTATGATTCTTTGCTAAGTGATTGGTCACAATAAAGTTTTTTTAACACGTATACAGAAGTTAATGTCATTTTCAATTAACCATGTGAACCATTTCTCACCGATAAATTCCCTGTCTGCGAACACATTCACAATACGATCTTTACCAAAAATGGAGATGAAGCGTTGAATCAAAGCAATACGCTCTTTTGTATCTGAATTTCCACGTTTATTGAGCAATGTCCAAACAATAGGTATCGCTATTCCACGATAGACGATGGCTAACATCAAGATATTGATATCTCGTTTTCCCCATTTCCAGTTGGTTCTATCCAAAGTTAATTGGACTTTATCGAATAAAAATATATTGAAAATTAACTGAGAAATTTGACGATAATCGAAATACTGATCTGCAAAGAAGCGTTGTATACGTCGATAAAATGATTGTGGTAAGCACTTGATAGGTAAGGCTTTAGATGCAGAAGAAAGATTACATGTCTGTTTTACAATTAATGCCAGCATAATCAGTGTAAAACATTTTAGATGTGACTTGTTCCACTTTAGATATTTGTTTAAGATGAGATGTAACTCATTGAAATGTGTCATCATATTCGTCGTCAGAAAACAAGTATTATGCCATTATTTCAATGAGTTATCTTTTTTTGTCGTGTACAAAG
>NZ_AXCD01000059.1:0-345 GCF_000475335.1 Acinetobacter sp. COS3 | reverse complement strand
CCGTCCCTTTATCATGCAACACAACGAAACGGACTATGAGTTCTTAACTCGACTACTACGTAGTGAAGGCATCAACTGGCTGATTGATGAAGCACAACTGATCGTGCCGAACAGTAGTGCAGCGATTCAACCGCAAAAACTCCGTCTGATTGATGACAATAGCCAATATCAGGCGTTAGCACGTCGCCAGATTCGATACCATCGCAGTAGTGCCACAGAACAATACGACAGTATGACCAGTTTGATAGGACAACGCTCACTGCAACCCAACAGTGTACATATCCAACGCTGGCAAGCTGATGCACTGGAACAAGAACAGGGTGCAGGATGTGTACAAAGTACCCA
>NZ_AXCD01000058.1:0-205 GCF_000475335.1 Acinetobacter sp. COS3 | reverse complement strand
CTTCTATTCTCTTAATGATCTTCTCAATGGTTCGTCACCATCAAGCTAGGTCGGCTATATTACTCTAAATTTCTTCAAAGTCAACAGGTAATTTAGATATTTTACAAACTTATCAACCAACCCAAAAATCTAACTAATCTAGCCAAATCCTTGTTTCTCAACAAGTTTTTATCTGCATCACCGCCGATGGATGTGCATTCTACAG
>NZ_AXCD01000057.1:0-489 GCF_000475335.1 Acinetobacter sp. COS3 | reverse complement strand
ATTGATGGCATCACAGGTGGTGATCTTGCTAATAATCCTGTTACAGGGATTGTTCAAGAAGGTATCGATATTCTACAAGGCGTTGAAAGCTTAAAAACTGAAATCATCAATACGGGTATTGATACTGTTGCTGACACCATCATCGGAGCTTTCCCTCAAGCTGAACATCCTGTCGGGGATATTGCTGACCTAGGTACCCTCACTTTTGAAACTTCTCGCGATACTGTAAATGGTACTTTAGAAACCGTGTCTGATTTGGCAGGGGCTGATCTTAGTGGTGCTTTAGATTCTGCAACAGGTGTCATTGAAACCTTAGTTGATAATGGTTCTGCTGCAATTGGTATTTTTCAACATATTGCTGATGACCTTGGCAATCTCGGTGATCTTGCTGATGGTACACCACTTGAAATGGTGACTGGCGTGATTGACGGCATTACTGGCGGAACAGACGGCAGCCCAATCGATTTAGTCACTGGTGTAATCGATGGC
>NZ_AXCD01000056.1:0-134393 GCF_000475335.1 Acinetobacter sp. COS3 | reverse complement strand
CTTTTTTTGTCGTGTACAAAGACTTTATTCATAAAAATTCTCAGATAATTACTACAGTTATTGATGGTCTAAAAATGCGAAACTGCATTTTTAGTGTCGCCGCTAAAAAAAGAGCGGCGGATGCTAATCAAACCGAGTAATCTGGTAAAGAATATACAAATGTATATAATTTAAATGTGAGACACATTTCTCATATTCTAAAAATAAATAAAAATATAAATCATTGATTTAAATTAATAAAAAACCAAAATGTTTCAAATTGTTTTCTTTTGTTTTTATTTCATGAATGACACAACAAATAGAATAATAACTCTAATAAATTAATAATTTTTACTTATAAAACAAAATATTAAATAAACCAAATGGTAAAATAAATTAACAAAACATCACAAACCAAAAGATTAATTCCACACATAAAAATCATCATTTTGTTTTAAATATTTTGGAACAAATCGAGTATGATTTAGAGGAGTAAATGATGTTTGAACCCGTATGAACAGCAGTTTAAAATTACTAAGAAAACAACTTCGATTAAAAAGAAAACTAATTAGCCCTGTTCAACATAAACAAATCGAACAACAAGTATTAAATCAATTGAGATACTGTCCTCAATTTAAATCATCTAAAAAAATCGGATTGTATTTACACGCTTTCGGTGAAGTACATACACGAAAAATAATTGAGCTCTGCTTTAAACAAAAGAAGCAAGTATATTTACCGATGATTTGCTCGATGAACCAAAACCTTGTTTGGGTAAAAATCAGTGCAAACCAATATCTCAATAAGCGTTTCTCTCACCATCCGCTTGGTATGAAAGAGCCTATGGCAACGCGCGGACAGCATGTATCTAAATTAGATTTACTGGTGATGCCGTTATTAGCATGTGATTATTTCGGAACAAGAGTCGGTATGGGAGGTGGCTTTTATGATCGTACTTTGGCAACAGCACCACATCAGCCTTTTCGATTGGGTCTCGCGCATTCATTTCAATATATAAATGAACCTTTATTTAGACAGAAATGGGATCAGCCGCTAAATGCCTTACTGACTCCTGAAAAAATTTATTACTTCAAGTCTTAGTCTCTAATTTCTATGAATTTGTAGGCGAAAGTCGACCAATTTAGTCTTTTTTTTATAATTTCTCTTGTAAAACCCTTGTAATTTTTGAAATGCACATCACTATAAAAAACATGGCAACACCGTTGTCACTCATTAGGAGTGCCCATGTCTGAATATATTATGAATAATGAAACAAGCTTAGAGCCGCAGGTTCCAAGTGTATTACCACTATTAGCGTTACGTGATGTTGTGGTGTATCCACACATGCAAATCGCGCTATTCGTGGGTCGTGAAAAATCGATCAATGCAGTGGATGTGGCTCGTAACAGTGACAATTTAGTATTTGTAGTTGCGCAAAAAGATTCGCTTACAGAAGAAATTGATCACGATAATCTCTATCAATATGGAACCGTGGCTAAAATCGTACAAGTTGTGAATCATGAAAATGATGAAAACTGTATTAAAGTGCTGATCGAAGGCTTACACCGTTCTAAGTTAGAGCGCATTATCGATGGCGAAGAATATCTGACAGCAGAGCATCATTTAAGCCCAATGAATGTTCCATTGGATAAAGAAGCACAAGAGACTCGCTTAAATGAATTACGTACTCTATTTGCTCAATATGCAGAAGCAAAATTACGTAATGCGCGTGAACTTGTTGCAGCTGCAAATAAAATCGAAGACTTATTACAACTTATGTTCTTCGTGGCGACTCGTGTGCCTTTAAATATTGAAGTGAAACAAAAGTTTTTAGAACACGACGAATTTGAAGCTCATCTACAAGAGTTGATGAATTATTTGATGAATCAATCTGCTGAGCAGCAAATTGAACAAACGTTACATGACAGCGTAAAACGTCAAATGGAAAAGAACCAACGTGAATACTTTCTAAATGAAAAAATGAAAGTCATTCAACGTGAACTTTCCGATATGAATGGCGGTGCTGAGGATGATGTAGCTGAGATTGAAAAACGTCTTGCAGAAGCTGATCTACCTGAGCATGTACGCAAAAAAGCTGATGCTGAATTCCGTAAGCTCAAAGCGATGCAACCCGCTTCAAGTGAGGCTGCTGTTGTTCGCAACTATTTAGAAGTCATTCTAGATACTCCTTGGAATAAGGCGAGCAAAGTCAGTATCAACTTGGCGAAAGCTCAAGAAATTCTAGATACGGATCATTACGGCTTAGATGACGTTAAAGATCGTATTGTTGAATATCTTGCAGTTCAGTCTCGCGTGAAGAAACTGAAAGGCCCTATCCTTTGCTTAGTTGGTCCTCCAGGTGTGGGTAAAACATCGCTTGGTGAGTCAGTTGCCAAAGCAACAGGCCGTGAGTTTGTTCGTATGGCACTTGGTGGTGTCCGTGATGAAGCTGAAATCCGTGGTCATCGTCGTACCTATATCGGTGCGATGCCGGGTAAAATTGTGCAATCTTTGACAAAAGTTGGTGTAAAGAACCCACTGTTCTTACTCGACGAAATCGACAAGATGGCGCAAGACTACCGTGGTGATCCTGCTTCTGCATTACTTGAAGTGCTCGATCCATCACAGAACAATAAATTCAATGATCACTATTTAGACCTTGATCTTGATCTGTCAGAAGTGATGTTCATCTGTACTGCAAACAGTATGAATATTCCTGAAGCTTTATTGGACCGTATGGAAGTGATTCGTCTACCGGGTTATACCGAAGATGAAAAAGTAAATATTGCTGAGCGCTATCTTGTTCCAAAAGCAATCAAGAATAATGGTCTACGTGCCAAAGAATTGACTGTTCATGAAGAAGCAATTCGTGACATCGTACAACGTTATACACGCGAAGCAGGTGTTCGTAGCCTAGAGCGTGAAGTATCGAAAATTGCACGTAAAGTAGTTAAAGAAGCGGTAAGCAAGAAGTCTAAAAACTTACAAGTTGATGTGACTTCTGCAAATCTTCCAGAATACCTAGGTCCACATAAGTTTGACTTTGGTATGGCAGAAGATGAAGCACAAGTTGGTCGTGTAAATGGTTTAGCTTGGACTTCGGTCGGTGGTGAATTACTTACGATTGAAGTTGCTGCGGTAAAAGGTAAAGGTAAATTCATTACGACGGGTTCGCTCGGTGATGTAATGAAAGAATCAATTACTGCTGCAATGACTGTGGTACGTACCCGCGCTGATGATCTAGGTATCGAGGCTTCTCGTTTTGATGAGACCGATGTACATGTGCATTTACCTGAAGGTGCGACACCAAAAGATGGTCCATCTGCTGGTTTAGCTCTGACCACTGCCCTTGTATCAGCATTTACTGGCATTCCAATTCGTCCAGATATTGCAATGACAGGTGAAACAAGTCTTGGCGGTCGTGCAATGCGCATCGGTGGTTTAAAAGAGAAACTTCTTGCAGCACACCGTGGTGGCATTAAGCTCGTATTTATCCCGCAAGATAACGTACGTGATTTGGCTGAAATTCCTGACAATGTCAAAGAAGGCTTAGAAATCAAAGCGGTGAAAAGCATTGATGAAATCTTACCTTTAGCATTAACAGACACGCCAAAGCCTTTGCCAAAAACACCTATTGTAAAACCAGTAGAAGATGCAAAAGCAGCGCGTCACTAAAAATCAGTACTATATAAAAAGAGAGCTTAGGCTCTCTTTTTTTGTTACATAATCAGGTTGAAAAATGATCAATTTATTGCATAATAAAATAGAGTCAATAAAAAGAAAGGCTAAATTCTGACTCTTAAACTAATTTTAGTGTTATCTGAACTCCAGACGGATAACACTTTAATCGCAGCTCATACACATTTTGAGCTGCGTTTTTTATGTGGAAGCATAAACCATGATTCTGAAGTTTTTATGACAAGTAAACATTCAATTAAACCGCCATGAAACAAGTTGAATGTTTATAATGTCTCTATATTTTCCACATTACTTTTTTTATGAAAATTCGAATTCTCACCATTGGTCAAAAAATGCCTGCATGGGTACTCACTGGGTTTGAAGACTACTTCAAACGCATCCAACCATTTGTGCAAACTCAGGTCATTGAATTACCGATGGCTAAACGAGGTAAAAATGATTCTGAAGCAGATATTTTAAAATACTGCCAAATCGAAGGTGAAAGTATCTTAAATGCACTGAAACCTAATGAAACACTCATTGCACTTGAAGTCGGTGGACGCGAGCTGAGTACGGAAAAACTCGCCGACACCATGAAACAATGGATGCTTGAAGGCAATGACGTTGCGCTTGCAATCGGCGGACCTGATGGTCATTCAGATGCCGTTCGTAAAGCTGCGGCTTGGCATTGGTCTTTATCAAAACTAACCATGCCTCACCCAATGGTGCGTATTTTGTTGATTGAGCAACTTTATCGGGCAATGAGTATTAACCATAATCACCCTTATCACCGTGCATGACTTAAGCCAAATTGTTCTGATTATAGAACAATCTGTTGAAGTTTAACGGCTGTCATTCTCCCGCTGATTTTGTCACGATAGTGATGTAATTCCAATCAGGTGCTTATTTATGAATTTCCAGACTTTACCCGGATTATTTATTTCTCATGGTTCACCCATGCTTGCACTTGATCCAGAACAAGTAGGCCCTGCTTTATATCGCTTAAGCATCAACCTACCAAAACCTCAAGCCATTATTGTGATGTCAGCACATTGGGAAAGTCAGGCATTGGAAGTCAGTACTTCTTCCAGACCACAAACGTGGCATGATTTCCGTGGCTTCCCACCTGAGTTATATGAAATTCGTTATCCTGCGGCTGGTTCACCGACTTTGGCAGAAGAAATACTGAGTTTATTTGCTGATGCTGGTATTGCTGCACATGCTAACAGCACACGACCACGCGATCATGGTGTATGGATGCCATTACTGCATATGTACCCTGATGCAGATATTCCTGTCATTGAAATCTCCCTTCCAATCAAATTGACTGCAGACGAGATTTACAAAATTGGGCAAGTATTGTCACCATTAAGAGAACAACAAATTTTATTAATTGGTTCAGGCAGTATCACACACAACTTAGCAGAACTCTCATGGCATGCAGATGCAGACGTTCCTTTTTGGGCAAGTAATTTCCGTAATACTGTGGTGAGTAAACTCAGCCATCAAGATTATGATGCAGTACTTAATTGGCCAGAGTTGCCCTATGTTCAACGCAATCATCCAACGCTTGAACACTTCGCGCCATTATTCTTTGCTATGGGGACAGGTGTTCGATTTAGTATTGTACATAGCAGCTTTTCGATGGGTTCTCTGGGTATGGATATTTATCGTTTCGATTAAATTGATTATTTTATCAACCAATCTAAACTAGGTTTGCTTTAAATAGAGCAAACCTACAAATCTCCTTTATTTATCTTAAACTTACAAATAAATACATTTAACACACTTAATCCATAAATGGATTGCATTTTCTTTTTTTAAGAATGATTTAAGCTTATTACTGTTTATTTTTAACTGTTGTTTTTTAAATATGAAAATTAAATATTTAGTTCTCGCTTTGCTTCCGCTTTCATTAATGGCTTGTCAAACAGTACAAAACGTTAGTGATAACGTAATTAATCAAATTAACACGAATGCTGCGAAAAACTTAACTGAATATAATTGGACATATCAAGGTTCTAAAGCATCTAAACCTTTAGTGCTATCTTTTAGCCAAGATCAAAAACTTTCAATCCAAACTGGCTGTAATAATCAAGGTGGTACGTGGAAAGTTGAAGGCAACAGCATTGTTGTTTCGCCACTTGTATCGACAATGATGGCTTGTGCAGATGACTTAATGCAACAAGAACGCCTATCTTCTGATATTTTCAGCGAGAAAAAAGTACCGTTTGCAATCAGCACTTTAAATGGTGAAGCGATCTTGACTGTAACTGATAGCAAAGGTCAAAAACACGTATTTGCAGGTACTAAAGTGGAAAGTAATAATGTATTAACAAATTACACTTGGTCGTATCAGCCAGCTGAGACCAAACGTCCAATCGTATTGAGTTTCTTGGCAAATGATCGCCTTTCTGTAGATACAGGTTGTAATCGCCTTAATACCTCTTGGAAAGTTGAAAATGGTCAAATCATTACTGGTGATGGTGCATCAACATTAATGGCATGTGATCCTGCATTAATGAAACAAGAGCAATTTGCTGGTCAATTATTAACAAAGGGTAAGATTCCTTTTGAAGTAAATACAACTGATTTACACGCACCAAGCATGACACTGACGGATGCAAAAGGTCAAAAATATACTTTTGTTGGTAAAATGACCCCTGAAACTAAATACCAATCTGAAGGTAAGACTGTTTTCTTGGAAATCGCACCAGAAACTAAATCATGTGTAGGTGTTGCTCCACAAACTTGTATGCAAGTACGTGAAGTAAAATATGATGACAAAGGCATCAAAACTTATGCAGATAAAAACTGGTCATTGTATTACGGCCAAATCGAAGGTTTTGAGCACAATCCAAATCAACGTGTAATCGTTCGTGTTAAACGTTTTGATATTAAAAATCCTGCTGCTGATCAATCTAGCATTGCAGATGTATTAGATGTGGTTGTTGAACAAGAAATTGTGAAAAAACCATAATCGTATTCTAGTAATAAAAAATCCGATGCTTTAGCATCGGATTTTTTATGGAAAGCCTTATTTATTAAACAGGGTTTGAGAGGGGTTCTTAATAAATGCCCTGCCCCAATATCGCATCTGCAACTTTAACAAAACCAGCTATGTTCGCACCATCAACATAATTGATTGTGCCATCTTCTTGCGTACCATACTTGACACAGTTTCGATGAATCTCTTTCATAATCGCATGTAAACGCTCATCGACCTGCTCGAAAGACCAACCTAAGCGATTCGCATTTTGGGACATCTCTAAACCAGATGTCGCGACACCGCCTGCATTTGATGCTTTACCTGGTGCATATAAAATCTTCGCCTCAACGAATTTTTCAACGGCTTCAAGTGTAGATGGCATGTTTGCCCCTTCCGCTACACAAATCACACCATTAGCAAGTAATGCTGCTGCATCTTCACCATTTAATTCATTCTGAGTGGCACATGGCAAAGCAATATCAACAGGAATATGCCACGGTGTTTGTCCTTCGAAATATTCAAATCCGTGTTTCGAAGCAAACTCTGAGATACGTCCACGTTTGACATTTTTCAGCTCCATCACTTCATCTAAAAGTTCTTTACTGAAGCCATTTTTCAAATACACAGTACCATTTGAGTCAGAGAGAGTCACAACTTTTGCACCGAGGAACATCGCTTTTTCTGCTGCGAACTGCGCCACATTTCCGGAGCCAGAAACTGAAACTATTTTACCTACGAAATTATCACCACGCGTTTTCAACATTTCTTCAGCGAAATAAACCGTACCATAACCCGTTGCTTCAGGACGAGCGAGAGAACCACCAAATGAAATACCTTTACCAGTAAACACACACGAGGTGTCATTGCTTAGTTTTTTCATCATGCCCGTCATATAACCGACTTCGCGTCCACCAACACCAATATCTCCTGCTGGAATATCCGTATTTGAACCCAAATGACGATATAACTCGAACATCAATGCTTGGCAAAAACGCATGATCTCAGCTTCAGACTTCCCCTTTGGATCAAAGTCAGAACCGCCTTTACCACCACCCATCGGCAAAGTAGTTAACGCATTTTTAAAGGTTTGCTCAAAACCTAAAAATTTTAAAATTGATAAATTCACAGATGGATGAAAACGCATACCACCTTTATATGGGCCAATTGCTGAGTTATATTGCACGCGGAATCCACGATTAACATGGACTTGCCCTCGATCATCCATCCAAGATACGCGGAACTGAATCACTCGTTCGGGTTCAATCAGTCGTTCTAAAAGACCATGTTCAGCATATTTTGGATTTTTCTGTATAAATGGCCACAAGCTTGTCATTACTTCTTCAACAGCTTGTAGAAATTCAGGTTGATGTGGATCTCTTGCTTCAACATAAGCTAAGAAGTCACTTAAACTGCTGTATTTCAACACTCACCCCCGACACAATGATTCATTATGGTGCTAAAAATGCACCAAAAAGAATATCTCACAAATTAGAGATACTTTGCTATTAGGCATGAGTATAGTTTTTCTTATTTTTAAAATTTATTTATATTTATCAATAAAATATTTAAATAAATATTCATTATTTATATTATAAATACCACATTAAAAACTATAAAATTCAAATTAAATTATTAAATAGCACCAAAAACGATCAAAAATAGCACTATTATCAATCAAAAAGAGGATAAATGACAATTCTAGACTCAATAGCTTGAGGAATTTTACCTAGCATTTTCAAAACAATGCCTCTGTTTTTAATTATGTCTCTGTTTAGCTTTCAAAAGGCTGTCCAAACAATACAACCAATAAACACAGGATTCCAACGCACAGTGAAAACACAAACTTAGCTTTAGCTATTCGGAAATGTACCCACATTGAACTCAAACATTGAAAAAAGTAATACAGTGCAAAACCTTTAGATGCAAAGCTAATAATTTCAAAAATATCGAATGACCAAACTAAAAAAATGCACGCAGCAGCAATGAAAATATAAGCAACTTTTACAGATACTCTTTGTTGCGAGACTTCATTAACTAGTCCCCCATTTCCAGCAAAATCTGCTAATGCAGCACTGAGTTGGCTCGTTACAGCAGCAATAAATAGGAAAATAGGTGCACCCCAAAACACATACTTTGCAATATCAATCACAGAGGTATCTGAGATTTCACCACTAAGCGGATGTAATTGAAAAACTAGACTAAACAATAGAATGAAAATGATATAAATGCCTGTACTCAATAACTGCGCATTGCGCATACTTTTCACTCTAATTTCTGCTGAATACTCTTTTCCTAGATAACGACTGGTTTCAAATCCCTGAATCATAATGAGTAAACCCATAATGATTGGAATATGCTTCATATCAAAGCTTGAAGGTACATGACTGGGAGCTTGATGATCTAAATTGAAAAACAACAAAGCACATAGAAAAACAGTAATGATGCTCAACTTAATATTTACAGCAAAAATCTCAATTTTTTCGAGTATTTTAAATCCTCGGAAATAACCAAAGAATGCCATTAACAGTAGAACCACTGTCGTGATGATCTGTGTTGTTCCTGAAAACTGAATGGAAAAAATTCTGACAATAAATGATGAAAACAAATACAAATAATAAGTGACTGAAAGTACATACGCTGCGGTTAACGCAATGTCGCTTAAACGCTCAATCTGCAATAAATGACGATCTTGTTGAGCAGCCAAGTTAGGCTCAACGTGCTGAATATTCCAACGAATAATTTGTCCAATCGAGTACGCAAATACGCATAAAGTCACCATCACATAAATCGCATAATGACCACTTAAATCATTCAATAAAGGTGCTGCGATCAGAAAACCACTACCAATGATTGATGCCAATGGCGTTACTGTTGCACGCCACACAGGTTTATTTCTTATTTTTGGATGAGACAGCACCCATACCAAAAGTATGGCTAATGCACCCCAAATTATTGTTACGATTGGCATAAAAATCCGCTTTACGGCACTTTAATATTATTCAATTCCATTCTAATCAAGAAATCTTAAAAGCTGTACAGAAATCAAATCTAATCAACTGAGAAAGTTATCTTGACCCTATGCTGTTTTTTCTTCATCATCGCTGTCGTTTTAACAAGTTGTTGGTTCTATGGACGCCTCTATCGCACTCATTCGTGAAATTGATGCATTACTTCCGCAAACACAATGTGGTTTGTGCGGGCACCGTGATGGATGCTTGCCCTATGCAAAATCGATTGCTGAAGGTGAGGAAGCGAATAAATGTGTTCCGGGTGGACAACCTGTGGCTGATGCATTGGCAACACTTTTAAAACGCCCTGTATTGATCGCTGAACCAAGTGTTTGGGATATTCAATCAGATGGACGTCCGCAGCAAATGAAAGCGGTAATCCGTGAAGATGAATGCATTGGCTGTACTAAATGTATTAGTGCCTGCCCTGTTGATGCAATTATTGGCAGTGGTAAGCTCATGCATACCATTTTGACCGACCTGTGTACAGGTTGTGAACTTTGCATTCCACCATGTCCTGTTGACTGTATTGATCTAGTTGAGGATACAGCTCCAGTTGCTAACGACGAGCAGCGGATCAAAGTACAAGATGATCTCAGACATCGCTACTATGCACATATTCAACGTGAAGAAAAACATCGAATTCATCGTAAAGGCCCGATTGTACGTGCTGAAATTGATGCTGCATTTTTTGCGAAATTCTCCCAAGAACTCAATAATGTCCCAGCAATTACCTTGACTGAAAAAGTGGCTGAAACTCCAGCTTTGGATGCAAAGACCACGATTGAGTTAGCAAAACTGCGTACACAGATCAAAAAGTTGGAAAAGCAGCTCAGCGTACGTGCAGATGAGAAAAAACAACTGCAACTGATTGAATTACAACAGCGCTTAAACGAATTGCTGGAGGGTTAACATGTCAACTAAAAATATGACCAAAAAGCAAATTCAAATCTTTTTTGAACGGTTGCGTGAACAACGACCAAATCCTCAAACAGAATTAAACTACACATCTCCATTTGAATTGCTCATTGCAGTGATGCTTTCTGCTCAGGCAACAGATGTCAGTGTCAATAAAGCCACCGATAAACTTTATCCAATTGCCAATACAGCGCAAAGTATTCTCAATTTGGGTGTGGATGGCTTAAAAGAATATATAAAAACCATTGGCTTATATAATTCCAAAGCGGAAAATGTGATTAAAACCTGCCGTATCTTGGTTGAACAGTATCAAGGACAAGTACCTGAAACACGTAAAGAACTTGAAGCATTGCCGGGTGTGGGACGAAAAACAGCCAATGTTGTGCTCAATACTGCATTTGGTCAGCCGACCATGGCTGTTGATACGCATATTTTCCGTGTTGGTAATCGTACAGGTTTAGCAGTCGGAAAAAATGTTCTCGAAGTTGAACATCGTTTAGTTAAAGTGATTCCCAAAGAATTTATTATTGATTCACATCATTGGCTAATCTTGCATGGGCGCTATTGCTGTATCGCACGTAAACCAAAATGTGGCGAATGTATTGTCTCAGATGTCTGCAATTGGCCAGATCGTTTTGAATTTGGTGCGGCTAAAATGATTAAAACAAAAAACCTCAGTTAGTCCTGAGGTTTTTTTTGCTGTTGTAACTTAGGATGGAGTTGGCGAGCTTTACCATACTTCTTATTTTCTAATGCTTGCTGTTTTTGTACATGACGTAGCATTTTTTGGCTTTGGTATAATAAAAATAACAGCAAAATCAAGCTTAAAATTACCGTTACGATCAATACGATTTTTAACACATCCACATCCTCAATTTACCACAACTTTTGGCGCCATCAATGATTTGACCACCGCCCAAACGAGCATTATGACAGATTTTATTGCTGTGTTGCGTACCATGCATGTACATCACGCTTCTCAATCGCAGTCGCCATCAACTCAGGAAATTGATCAGGCGTACAAGCAAAAGTTGGAATGCCCATATCCGCAAAAATCTGTGCATGTTGCGTGTCATACCACGGCGCGCCATCATCTGACAATGCCAACAGCGCAATCACTTGCACGCCACTCTCGAGCATTTCTGCCACCTGTTTTAACATTTGCTTAGCATCTCCGCCTTCACACAAGTCACTAATCAGAATAAAAATCGTATCTTCTGGACGAGTAATCTTGCCACGACAATATTTAATCGCTTTGGCAATATCAGTACCGCCACCCAATTGCGTGCCAAACAGCACATCCACTGGATCTTCCAGCAACGGGGTCAGATCAGCAATTTCGGTATCAAACACAATCATTTGGGTATTGACTGCCCGAATGCTCGCCATCACTGCTGCAAATACACTGGAATAAATGACCGAGGGTGCCATTGAACCACTTTGGTCGACACAGAGGACGATATCTTTCAAAGCAGTTTGGTGGCGTGGATGACCATGCAACTCATGCGGAATAATGGTCTGAAAGTCTTCTTGCCAATGTTTAAGATTGGCTTGAATGGTGCGTTGCCAATTAATATCTTGTAACCGCTTCGGACGACGCGTATGTGCTGAACGATTGATGCTGCCTCGTATCGCTTGTTGTAAGGGGTGTTTTAACCGATTTTCCAACTCCTCCACCAATTGCCGTACCACAATACGGGCGGTTTCTTTGGTTTTTTCTGGCATCAAATGATTCAACGAAATCAGTGTTGAGACCAAACTGATATCCACTTCAACACTAGCCAATAACTCTGGTTCTAACAGCATTTGCTGTAAATTCAAACGTTCTAATGCATCTTTTTGAATGACTTTGACCACTGAGGATGGAAAATATTGCCTAATATCCCCCAGCCATTGCGCCACTTTGGGACTGGAGCGCCCTAAGCCACCACGCTGATTTGCTTGCTCTGCTTGATAAAGTTGGTTCAAACAGGCTTGCATTTGACTGTCTTGTTCCGACCAACCGACGGGCTGCTGATTGGCATTGGGCACTTGCCCCAAAATTAAACGCCAACGGCGTTCTTGTTCCGCAATATTAGTGGCTGATTCATGATTCATGTTCATTTAACTCTCCACCGCAACGGGCTGTAAATACGCATAAATTTCATCTAAAACCGCTTGTGCACGCGCTACATCCAATGCTGTGGTTTGCGCGACGAGTTCCACCTGTTTCTGTGCCACTTTTTGCACCAGTTGCTGTGCCTCAGCAGGGCTAAAACTGGCTGCCGTTCTAGCTAAAATCGGCAATAATTCAATAAATTGTGATTCTTCTAGTCCAGCCACCCATTGATGTACAATCATCCACAAACTGGGTTCATGAATCAGTAACAGTGCTTGATGCGTTAAAAAGCCTTCAAACCATGCTGCACTGTAATCTGCTGTTTGTCCGACTGACAGCGCACGAGACAAATAGGCCTGAGTTTGTGGAATATCCAACACCTGTTGCTCGCGCGCTAATCGCACACAATAACCATGTAAATAGCCTTGCATCTGCTCGTGTTGCAACAATTTCTGCAAGGTCTCTTGCCATAGCTGTAGCAGTTCATCTTGTTGCAGTTGTCCCAATAGCTCATATAAGCTTTGCAGTTGTTGTGCAAACTGTTGTGCGGATTCTGCATTGAGATGTAAGCAGTAACTCGGCAAACTCAGCATCAAACGAATGGCTAAATGCTCGACCACTTGCTGCAAATGCACTGTGGATAACTGGCGCACGCTACCATAACGTAATGCTGTAATCAGCGGTTTGAGCGTCGCCAAAATCACACTTGGGTCTTGATGCTGCGTGGATAGTTCATCTAACTTGGTTAAGGCAACATCTAAACTTTGATCTAAACCAGACAATAAAATGTGCTCAATCCAACATGCCACTTGCGCGACATCATCAGATTGTCTGAGCTGATGCTCTACATAGTTTTGACTGGCAAGCTCAATACTATTGCCCCACAACGACATTTCGTTCAAATACAAACTGCTTTCAGGCTGCCAAGACAATTGCCAAACTTCTTTAAAACTGCCCTGACCTGAACCCGTGCCTGCTAAATCTGCCCAAGCCACCCCCAATAAGATCATACAATGTAAGAATTGACTTTTTTCCAAATCAAAAGCATTGCGCAAATCCAAAGTAATTTCACGATGTGGTGCCTCTAGCTTCAAACGAAAGTGCTTTACCTGCTGCAAAAAATCCTTCTGGATCGGCAATTCAAGCAAAGCTTCAGGCACTTGACCCAGTTTCTCATCTTGCAACAGTTTGTTCAGTACAGGTTGTGGAATATCTAAACCATGATTCAGTACCGATTGAATCACTTCAAACAAATCTTCTAAATCAGGAATGCGCCGCCCACGCAGTTGCAATAAAGATTGAATCAATTGCACCGCATCAATAATCTGTGCACTTGAGGCATCCTGCCCTGCTTGACGCAAGGCATGGGCAAACTGACTGAGCCAATCAATACTGATTTTTTCCGCATCGACCTGCCCATCAACTGCCTGCTGATAATGCTTCCATAAATGTGCATACCAGCCGACTGCCTGAACCCCTGCGCCATAACCACTGTCCCGACTTAATCGCCCATGTGTCCATGCAATCCACGCAGATTCGATTTTGGTTTTCGGCAAACCTTTTAGTAATTCTGTATCATCCTTTCGTGTTGCTTTTAAATCATTCAATACAGGTGCATGCCATGCGCCACAAATCACCACAATATTTTCATAGCCTTGCTTTTCGGCTTGGCGAATAATTTTTCGCATATAGGCTTCACGATACTGCTCTGTTCGTGCCGCAGTATCTTGCTCTACTGAAGGCTGTTCAGTTTGTTCCGTGATATAGTCACGCAATGCTGTCATGGCATCGCTAATGGCGACAAACATTTGACCTGCATGCGGTTGCTGTTCAACCAAATGTTCCCAAAAACGCTCACTGTCTTGATAACCAGCTTGTTGTGCTAATAATTTAATCGGATCATGACGAATGGCGAACACATTCAACAATGCATTCTCTGCGACATCAGATGCAATTTCCTCCTCAGTATCCTCTTCAACCTCTTCTGTATGTTCATCTTCCTCTGCATCTAAACGCTGTTGAGCTTCAGTTTGCCAGTGTTGCTGCAAAGCAAAACGATGCTGCAAAGGCAAATCCATAAATTCTACCTCGACTTGCTGTTGCACGGCGTATTGCAAGGCTTGCCACTCAGGCGAAAACTCAGCAAAAGGATAAAAAACCGCCTGTGAACGCGTTTCTTTCTGTGCTGGGGTATTCAACAACAACGCCACGGGCGGACGAAAATCGGTATGTTGTAACTGTTCAATCAAGGCATTGGCATCAGGTGGCCCTTCAATCAAAATACAATCAGGTTTGATCTGTGCCAAAGCATTACAGACACTACGGGCTGAACCTGGCCCATGATGTCGAATCCCCAAAATGTGCAGCATGATATGATCCTTATTTTAATCAAGCCTTTCTCAACCATCAGAAAGGCGAAGATAAAGCGATAATATGATTGGGAAAATCACTCTAAATCACGACAAGCACGATATAAGTCTTGCCATCCCTCACGCTGCTTCATGACCGTTTCCACATATTCTTTCCAAGGCACCACATCTTGTACAGGGTCTTTTAAAATCGCCCCTTGTAAACCTGCTGCCAGATCGTAATCAGTTATATCACCTACACCAAAATGCCCTGCCATTGCCCAACCATGACTCATCACGGAAATGGCTTCCGCAGTCGACAATGTTCCTGTGGTGGTTTTAAGTTTTTGCTTGCCATCTAAGGTTTGCCCATGGCGCAACTCTCTAAAAATCGTCACTAATTTTTGAATTTGTGCGTCCAAAGGTTGCACCTCTGGCAATTGCAAACTTTTACCCAAGGATTGCACACGTTTCTGCACAATTTCGACTTCCTCAGCAATCGTCGCTGGCGGTGGTAAAATCACAGTATTAAAACGGCGCTTTAAGGCTGAAGACAATTCATTCACACCTTTATCCCGATTATTGGCGGTGGCAATCACGCTAAAGCCTTGCACCGCTTGATATTCCAGCCCCAACTCAGGCACAGGTAAGTTCTTTTCAGACAACAGCGTAATGAGTGTATCTTGGACATCTGCTGGAATACGGGTCAACTCCTCAACACGGGCAATTTTGCCCTCTTGCATAGCACGCAACATGGGACTTTTTACTAAAGCTGCCTCACTTGGCCCTTTAGACAGCAGTTGCGCATAGTTCCAACTATAACGTAGTGTATCTTCACTAGTGCCCGCCGTTCCCTGAATCAGTAAATCACTATTGCCCGAAATCGCGGCAGCTAAATGCTCAGACACCCATGATTTTGCAGTGCCTGGCACGCCTAATAATAATAAGGCACGATCTGTGGCTAAGGTCGCCACGGCAATTTCCATCAAACGGCGATTACCAATATATTTGGCTGAAATTTCAGTGCCGTCAGCTAAAGTTGTCCCCAATAAATAATCTACTACGGCTTTCGGTGAAAGTTGCCACTGAGGTGGTTTTGCCAAGCTATCCTGTGCTTTTAATGCGTCTAGCTCATGTGAAAATTGTTGTTCTGCTCTGGCACGTAAAACTTGTTGTGTCATGATCATTGTCCTCATGTATATGACTCAATTATTTATTGTTTAATGTTAAATCAAAGTGTGTTTATATTGATTCAATCGCTCAAGCTGCTTCCACTCCGAAGTCGAAAACAAGTCTTGTAAAGCCTGAATATGGATTGGATAGCCATGCAAAATCAGCCACTCTGCTTGTGCTTTTAACGCTGCAAATTGTTTTTGATCTTGCTGCAAATTCAATGCTGCATATGCCTGTTGTAATAAAGTATAGGCATGTGTTGTAAGTACTTGATCAAAGTGCAACGCTGGGCTCAGTTGCCAAACGCATTCAAAGTGCAGCCAATCTTTGCTTTGGGCATAGTGTTGCAATTGTTGTCTAATTAATGCCAATCCAATCTCATCTTGATCAAGCAAACTAAAAATCTGCTGCACATACTGACCGTACTGCTTGCATGCAATGTGAGTATCACACCATTGCCCCTGCTGTTGATAAAACCAACGCGCCAAATCACCGCGTTGTTCCCGATAACAGCAATCAATAAAAGCAGCCCAAATCGCTTCTTTTTGTGATTTATGCAAATTCAGCAAAGTATCCCAATCACCCAAAAGAGTGAACCAATACTGCAATGGCAACTGTTTTAAAATTTGCTGTACATAACGAACACCGTGACCACTTTGCATAAATGCTTGATAGGCTTGCTCCACCTGAGCACTTTGATAGGCGGTTTTTAAAATTCGACGACTTTCTTCAACATCTGCATCACCATGAAAAAATCCATAATCGTTCAAAGCATCATCTTGATCTAAGCTGATATGAACATTAATTTTTCTGGTTGTTGCCTCATAACTGAAACATGAATCAATCAGTACCATCATGTTTGGATACAAGGCATTATCTTGCGCATATAAATAAAAGCTGAGTGCTGCATTATGTCGTACTGTCGCTGCATTTTGTGGCGCTAAGCTTTTCACATATTCATATAAGTGAGGAAATTTGGTCACGGACATATGCATTGAGACAACACGCTCAGCATGTCGTTGTAAGCTATTTTTCTGAATCGATTGTGTCCAAAACTCAGCGATATGCTGATTGACAAAATCAGGCAAGTGCGTACATAACAGACTCATCATCCGTGACCAATCGCTACTCCTTAACTTGAGTAAATGCCGAATTAGGGGTGCAGCATCATTGTGCTTTAGATATTTCCATACCCGTTTGACCTCATCAATTCGTGTGGTCACATCACTCTGAAAGGCAAACTGCGGTAAGGTCTGTGCCAATAACACAGAATTGCGACATACCGATAGCACGGGTAGCACCAAATAACGAGGAATGACCTGTTGCTGCTGTCGCGCCCATTTTAAAATTTGATCTAACCAAAGTGCATAATCATATGGAGCTTCTTGTGCCACAATCCATTGCAGTACCTGTAGCAATGACGCATCTAAAGCATTTTCCTGTATCTCAAGTTGCGGCTTCTCAGCCGCAAGACTTTTCTCAATAGCATCAGAAATGGGCATGGCCTGATGCCCTGCTTGTTTCATCAATACCCAATACTGATTGAGTTGCAATAAATCTTGTGATGATTCTATTTGCTCAGGCACATATTTCTTTAATGCTTCGGGTAATTGAATCACTTGTTTAAACTGCTGCCCTAAGGTCAACTTTAAGCGCAATTGTTGCTCAAAAGCATTATAAGATGGGGTTAAAGACATTGAAAATGTTCTCCTTGCCAAATACTGACCAAGGTCAATTGCAGACCATTCCACTCTAGCCCCGCACTAAAGGGTTCATCTCCAACCAAAAACCATAGCTCTACAAATTGCTTCACTTCGATGGCACACATGTGTTGATTTTGATCGACTAAATAAACTCTTTTCTCATGCTTAACCAAACGCAATTGATTCAACCAAAAGAAACGAATCAGTTGTAACGGATTCTGTTTTAAACCATGTGCATAGTGTTGAAAGAGCTGCTCAAAATCAGTTAAACCTTGAGGAGCGATGGTCACCACCTTACCTTGTTGCAAAGTTGCCAATTGTTCTTCTAAACGTATTCGTTGTTGACTGATCACGGGATAAAATTTCGCCGTCACAGACAGTTGCTGTTGCTGGGGTAAGGTCAAGCCAAAAATGGAATAGGGTGGAATTTCAAAGTCGATCAATAAATAATCACATTGCTTTTGACTATCCCATAACCATTGACGGCGATAACGCCCACGGGTATTGAGTAACTCATGCGTCACTTGCCCCACAGCATGGATATTGATCGTTTGTACGGCAATATGATCCCACGCATCACTGGGTAAATTCACCCCAAACAATTGTTTCATTTCTTCCAGCAACATTGGATCAAGTTGCTGACGGTGTTGCCATAATTGCACCGCCAAACTCAATTTTGCCAACCAAAATGAACATTGTTGTTGCCAATCGGTTTGGTATAACGCACTGGAAAACTCTTCTAAATAACTAACTAAGCCATTGAGTTGTGCATCGACCAAACGGCTTTGCATATCACGAAACATTTCATGCTGTTGTTGTCGTAATCGTCCTAAACCCATGCTGACAATATCATTCAACCATGTTTGTAAAGTCTCAATACCCGCATCCATTTTTTTCTCACGCGCCAATTGTCGTTTGGCGCGTGCGGCTTCATCAACAGGTTTATCTACTGCTTTTTCTTTTTTTTCAGTGGCTTTACTTTTTTTATCGCGCCATTTTTGTACTCGATCAGGAATGGCTTGATCATCTTGCTGAATACTAAATTTATCCTGATATTCGGTATAGACCATCAGCAACGCTAAGGCATGCTTACATGGGCGTTTAAAACTCGGACAACTGCACTCACATTTCAATTCAGGTAAAAAAATCGCACTTTGATAAATCGCACTCCCCTGAATTTCCCCCCAAATCCATTGATCAGTAGAACCTGAAATATTATTCCAAGCTTCGAACTTTGCCAGTTTTTTTGCAGATTTTGCCGAACTTGCATCAGGAGTAATCTGCTCTACTTGATCGAACTGAATCGTCAACAACATAAGCAACCCTTTAAAATAATTTTTTATTTTCAATATTTTGAAGTATGAGCATCACAAACTATAACGCTTTTTATTTTATCTGCATATACATCAATTAGCATAAGCGACAGATTTTGTCGTATGGAGTTACAGCTATAAAAAAAACCGCCTTGCTAAATACTCGGCGGTTTCTTTTTACAGCAATAGATTATTTATCTAAAATTGCAAATAAATCTTTTTGAACTTCATCAATCGCACGTAAGCCATTTAACTTATCGTAAGTTGGCGCATTTTCACCAGAAGCAGCACGACCTTGGTAGAATCCAACAAGTTGCTCAGTTTCGCTATGATAAGAACCTAAACGCTTACGGATTGTTTCTTCTTGATCATCAGGACGTTGTACAAGCTCTTCACCAGTCTCGTCATCTTTACCTTCCACTTTTGGTGGATTATAAACGATGTGATATACGCGACCAGATGCTGGATGTTGACGACGACCAGACAAACGTTGAACAATCTCTTCATCAGGAACATCAATTTCAATCACGTGATCAATTGAAATACCAGCTGATTCTAATGCTTCAGCTTGTGGAATCGTACGAGGGAAACCGTCAAAGATACAACCGTTTACGCAGTCTGGTTGAGCAATACGCTCTTTAACCAAACCGATAATTAATTCGTCTGATACTAAACCACCTGACTCCATGACGCTTTTCGCTTTTAAGCCGAGATCAGTACCTTCACGAATTGCAGCACGGAGCATATCACCGGTTGAAATTTGTGGGATATTGTAGCGCTTACAGATCAACTGAGCTTGAGTACCTTTGCCTGCCCCAGGTGGTCCGAGTAAAATAATGCGCATAAAGAACATCCTCATTTAAAAACAATAAATCTTTAATTGAGCAATATCATACAGACTTATTGCCCAACCAACATCAAATTAATTATAAGAAAGCTACAAATAAGTGGATTAAACCTGCAAAAAAGCCAGTTACCCCACCCAGTACAATTAAAATCCACTCATCCTCTTGGAACGCTGGTCGTAATAGGTTTTGGAACTCTTTCGGTGTTAGCTCACGGATACGGTCTCTAAACATTTGAAAGATCTTTTGCGCACGACTAGCATTCAAGGCTGGGTCACATACTGGCCCCATAGTAATTTCAATTGAACGATCAATCAAGTCGGTCTTGAGTCTAGCATATTCTCTAGGGCCCAATGATAGTTGCAATGATGTTCTAACCAGTGGAGTTTCCATAATTTCATTAATATGGCGCTTGACAATACGACGGGTTTTATCTTTTTTGCTGCCGTACATCATTTCAGTCATAATCGACTTCAATGTGATTAAGTCCTCTGTTACCACACTCGCAAATACATCCGAAACCTCTTCCTGACGCTTCATAAAAGCGCCTTGTACATTGTAAGTACCGATCTTTAGAACAGGTACAATCCAAGGGAATTTACGGTCTTTGGTTAAGCGGAATATTTGTGGATAACGGATATAATGCGGCTCGATTGGGTTAAATACCATCCAAATTGCAATCCAGTTGGTCAAGAAACCCCAAATCGATGCCCAAAATGGAACGGTCCAATGCCAAGGCACTACAAACCAAACAATCATTTGGAAAACACCAAAGAACATCCCAATCAATGCACTGATATGCCAAATAAAGTTAATTTCTTTTTGTCCAACTTTGAGGAACATTCGCACCATTAAACGGCGATCACCTTCCATTTGGCGAACAACCATTTCACGCATATCAACAAGTGACTCGACGTTCATGGTCAGCTCAGTCACAAGTTCTCTTAATGTATTTGGGAGTTGTTTATGTGCTTGAGCATAAATGCGGCGTTTAATCGAATAGGGTAAATTTTCCCATAGCACTGCATTACGGTCGATCATAACTTCATCAATTAAGTGCTCAAGTTCAAAACCAACTTGTTCACCAATGATCATCGCCATATCTTCTGGGTCCATTGCTTCTAAAAACTCTCGCAATGAACCAAGTTTAGTTAATGTATTATCAGTAATGATGCCTGAAATACGTCCAGCTTTACGTGGAACAATCCCTTGCCAACCTACAGGTAATGGTCCTAAATGGAATCCCCAAAAGTTAATTGGGTAAAACACCATTTTTAAAGCCATCCACACGTGAGCCCAAGTTACAAAGGCTGTCACAGGAATAATACTTAAGACCGCCAGATGGTCTGGTCGATTTAAAAAAATCTGCCACAATTCATTGACGTAATCAAACATGCATGACTCTCAAAATTATTAATACATTATGGCTAACAGGACAAAGAGCAAATATCTCCTATAGACCAAAACTTAAAGTGTAAGAAAACTGAATCGTTGGCTCTGTCTTTTCAATTACGTCGCCACGGCTATTCTTGAGTCGCTCACCAGCACCAATCCCAACACTAAAAGTGCTGATTCGCTCTGAGTTTAGCCATACAAAAGCTAAATCAACACCTGCTCCTAAACGTGCTTTTTCTTCACCATCAATCTGTTTACTTTCAATATGCCCTGCATAAGCACCAATGTAATAACCATTTTTGTCAGTGCCTGTTAAATAATATGGATAGCGAAAACCAACTTGACCACCAGCAGGATTATCATCATTTAAAAATGCACCAGCTTTTGCATAAGCAATACCATAAGGATTAACCCATTCTAAATTGGCATGTAGTAATTTTTTTGTAAAACCTGCACCAATATTCCAAGTCGAAACATTAGCATCTTTTAATTTTGGCTCTGGCATATATGGATTTTCATCCGCATGCACCAAACCATTACATGTTAAAACCGCTAGCAAAAGGTAAAGTTTTCTCATTATTCTCTCCATTTTCCTTAAGAGTGCGTATTGGACAATCCTATTTCAAACCGTTTGTGACTTTAACAGAATTATTTTGCTTCTAATATACAAGACCCTACAAATTTAATGTCTGCAAAGTCAAAAACTGTCGCAGCTTCATTTATATGAAGTATTGAAAAATCTACAGTATGATCATGCAACTTACGTTAAAATAAGTCACCCATACCCTCTTTCAATCTTGTAATTTAAGTCGACTCCGTATGAAACAGCACTTTCCTTTAAAAAACATGCAACAAGAAAAGCGCATTTATAGGGGTCGAATCTTTTTTGCAATTTTTCTAGTGATGACGTTTCTTCTTTTATTGATCTGTCGTTATGCATATTTACAGATTGTTCATTACGATGATTTTACAACGGCATCAGATAAGAACAGAATTCGCTTACAACCTCTTCCGCCTGCCCGTGGTTATATTTACGATCGTAATGGTATTTTACTTGCAGATAATTATCCTGTTTTTAGTGCAACATTAAGTCGTGCAGATGTCACCGATATTGATGGAACACTTTCTCGTCTAATTCCAATATTAAGTCTGACACAAGAAGACGTTGATCGTTTTAACAGCCGTGTTAA
Source organism: Acinetobacter sp. COS3 (assembly GCF_000475335.1). Taxonomy (NCBI): domain Bacteria; kingdom Pseudomonadati; phylum Pseudomonadota; class Gammaproteobacteria; order Moraxellales; family Moraxellaceae; genus Acinetobacter; species Acinetobacter sp. COS3. Next base: position 111,756 of record NZ_AXCD01000056.1, on the reverse strand, counting down.
AACTGCTCGAAAAACTGAGCGTATCGCGATCAAGCTCAACCTGACTGAAAATGACATTGCAAAGTTCAGTGAAGTTAAATATGCCTTTCCTGGAGTCAAAATCGAAACACAGATGACTCGCTACTACCCTCACGGTGAGTTATTTGCGCATGTCATCGGTTATGTTGGTCGAATTAACGATAGAGAACTTAAAAAGATCGATAAGGATTTATATGCTGGAACTAACCTTATCGGCAAAATTGGTGCAGAAAAAAGCTATGAGGATTTACTGCACGGCACACCGGGCTATGAATCTGTCGAAGCCGATGCACATGGTAATGTGCTCAGAAACTTAGGACGTCAAGATCCTGTTCGCGGTAATGATCTCTATTTATCCATAGATTATGGCTTACAAACCATTGCGGCTAAACAATTAGCTGATCGTCGCGGCGCGATTGTTGCGATAGATCCCCGCACTGGAGAAATTTTAGCACTGGTTTCTAGTCCAAGTTTTAATCCCAATTTATTCGTAACGGGGATCAGTACCAAAGACTATAGCGCTCTGCGTGATAACTTAGATCAGCCACTTTATAACCGTGCAGTTCAAGGTTCTTATCCACCGGGTTCTACGATTAAGCCAATGTTCGGTCTAGGAGGGATTCACTATGGACTCGTCGATTGGAATACCGCTATTTCTGATCCCGGCTATTTCTCTCTTCCTGGGGATTCACATAAATTCCGTGACTGGAAAAAATCAGGACATGGTTCAGTCAACTTACATAAAGCTCAAGTCGTCTCTTGCGATACTTATTTCTATATCTTGTCCTATCGTATGGGCATAGAAAAAATGAATGAGTGGATGCGCCAATTTGGTTTTGGTGAGAAAACAGGGGTCGATCTACCTAGTGAAAGTTCAGGCTTATACCCAAGTCCACAATGGAAAATGCGTACTCGTAAAAGCAAATGGCTAAAAGGTGAAACAATTTCCGTCAGTATTGGACAGGGTGCATTTACAGCAACACCATTACAGCTCGCTATGGCAACTGCAATCACCGCGAACAAAGGATCACATGTCACACCGCATGTATTACGAGATACCAAAGGTGCAAAACAATTCACTGTGCATAATGCACCAGATGGAAAAATCCAATTTAATGGAACCGCACAAGATTGGATGAATATGCACGATGCCATGGTTGATGTCATTCAATCTGGTACAGGTCGTGGAATTAAAGGCGGTTTGCAATATTCAATTGCTGGTAAAACTGGTACGGCACAAGTTAAAAGTATTGCCCAAGGGAAACGTTATAACGAAGCAGCACTTTCTTCAAGACAATGGGACCATGGTCTATTTGTTGGATTTGCTCCAGCAGATAACCCTGAAATTGCAATCGCAGTCGTATGGGAAAATGGTAAACATGGTGGTTCAGCAGCTCAACTCGCACGTCCAATTTTTGATTACTGGCTTGTTACTCGTAAGAAAAATCCGATTCGCCCAGCAAATCATCAAGTCAGTGGCGGCCTGATGACAGCAGGGATTAAACCGGGTGAACTACCAAGTGGTGGAGCAGCATCTACAGTGCAAGCACAATCAACAACCACAGCTCCTTTACCTGCTGATGAGGTCACTGAATAATGAAAAATCAATTACGGATCATTGGTGGGGAATGGAAGCGTCGTACTTTACCTTTTGCGAATGTAGACGGTTTACGTCCAACGCCTGACCGTGTACGTGAGACATTATTTAATTGGCTCATGTGGGATATTCAAAATGCACAGGTTTTAGACCTTTGCACTGGCTCAGGTGCATTAGGTTTCGAAGCACTTTCTCGTGGAGCTGCCAAAGTTGTAATGATTGAACCCAATACGACTCAAGCAAAATTTTTAAAAGAGAATATTGCTTTATTAAAAGCAGAGAATTGTCAGCTACACCTAACAACAGCACAACAAGCGCTCAAGAAACTGAATCTTAGTTTCGACGTTGTCTTTCTTGATCCACCCTATAGTTTAGACTTATGGCAAGAACTTGCTGAGTTATCAGATCCGATGATTGCAAACCAAGCCTTCATTTACGTTGAAGCAGATCGAGAATTATCACAGCTCAAACTACCAGCATCTTGGCAAAAAATTAAAGAAACTAAAGCAGGTGTAGTTCGAGCAGGCTTATACCAAAAAATTACTTAGAAAATTCTTAGCCAAAACAGTCTAATGAGTTGCCCTCGATCAAACGGAAAGCTCGACAAATACTCATAGCCGATTCGGTTGCTTGAGTTAAGCTGATAGACAATACCGTAGCCCAGTGAGATCGAGAAATCATCCAAACTCAGATTTGAAGTATCACCTGTTAACATCTTATGGTTGAATTGATTGGTCTGGTACGCAGTATAGTTGTATACACGCCACCTCTCATCTTGAAAAAGCTGATTATGCAAAACTGAATAATCTGTTTTCATTTCAGGATATGCAGCATCAAACATTTCCTCAGAATCATCTTCAAATCCAGCAAAGAAATTATAGTTCTCCGCATTTGCAAACGTTGTTAGACAGGACAGTAAACAAAAAAAGAAAATGTGTTTAAATCGCATAATGGCGTTTATTGACAATCTTGACGATTAGCATAACTCTAAAACTCATTTTGCATCAATAAATTAATGATATATTTCAAACACTAATAGAAGATCATAATCTAATAAAGACGCTATTATTATCCCTTTACAAACACTGTTTAGATTTTGGGCATATAGCTTAACGTACTATTAAGTTTTCAATTGTTGTTCTGTTAGACATAAATACTTAATTTATAGCAGGATTTTAGATACAATGAGCCGATCTACAAACTCAACATAATTCCCCATGAAAGTTTTACTCCTATTGGTCACATGCCTCAGCCTAACAGCGTGTATTTTTGGTCAATCTAGTGAGGTCAAACGTGCTGAGAAAATTTTACAAAATTTTCAGTGCAACAATATCGAATCAAATCAGTTAGCCACGTCTTCGATCACCAATTTTCACCAACAAGCCCTTGCTGTGAATAAAGAAAAGGCCACGACATATATTGAACAATATAAAAATGGTGAAGATCTCTTTGACATCCCATTGGATGAAGTAGTACAACAAAAATATCAATTATATAAACAAGCTTGTCAGGCACTTGGCGGAGTCGCATCTGCTAAAGAACAAATTGTTATAGGTGCGTCTGACGAGAATAAATAGAGTGACAAACTCTATCTAGGACATTAAATGATAGAAAAAAAATTGAGCTTAAAACATTATATTGCTCTTATGCTCATTTTAGTTACCGCGATAATCGCAAGTATTAATCCTTTAGAATTCGATTCATATTTATTGCATCAAGCAGGTACAGTTTTCATGCTGATTGCATTGCTTGTCATCATGCGAAAAATTGGCATTAACTTTTATAGCTTTTGCTTATACCTGCTCTTTTTGTTTATTCATATTGTTGGCGCACACTACCTCTACTCTTATGTTCCCTACAATGAATGGTTCAATTCCCTTTTTCATTTTGACTTAAATCAAAGTATGGGATGGACTAGAAATATGTATGATCGTTTTGTCCATTTTGCATATGGATTTTTACTCTATCCCTTATTCTATCGTTGTTTTCAAGTTTGGTTTCCCACAGCTAAACTAGGAGCTTTATTGTTCTTGGTCATACAATTTGTTATGGCAACAAGCTTAATATATGAGTTCATTGAATGGTGGATTGCGATGGGATTATCGCCTGAAGATGCGGAAAATTATAATGGTCAACAAGGCGACATGTGGGATGCCCACAAAGATATGTTCCTTGCAACAGTTGGGGCAGTCCTGATTGGTTTCATCCAACTCAGCAAAGAAAAAACGCTTATTCAGAAATAAGCGTTTTTTCTTAGTTAAACAATTGAATGCTGTAGCAGCATAAGGTCATCCCAAGGATCAGATTGCACCACTTGAGTTTGCTCAAAATTCGTCAAATTAGTATTTATATTACCATCAGTTTGAGGAGTCGAGGATTCGGTAGAAACCAACTGATTAAGCAAGTCTTCAATTTCACTCGTATTAGAAGTCGAAGAAGTTAATAACTCATCGACAGTAACTGCTTGAGTTGTCTGTGTCGGCGTAGCTTCATATTGTGGACTCAGCAATCCATTGAGATCTACATGATCAACCAAACTCATTTGTTGTGCACTTTCAGTTCCAGCATCCATTTCATTACTCAGCAATGAACTCATTGTCGTCGGTGCAATCACATTAAAACTAAATGAGTTACTGATCTCACTGGTATTTCCTGATAAATCAGTCTGTGTAAAAGTCAACGTATGACTGCCTAATGCTAAATCATGGGTGATATTAAAACTCCATTTTCCATTGTCACCCACTGTGACTGTTCCGATTGGCTGTCCATTGTCATAGATTGTTAGTGTCGCTTTCGCCTCACCTAGACCAGTCAAGCTAGGTTTACTATCATCTGTTGAGCCGCCAGCCGAGATATTCCCTTTAACATCTCCAATATCATCCGTTACGGTCTGCAAAATAGGCTTGTTCGGTGCAATGGTATCTTTCGTTCCTAACACATCCGTAGATTCAGAACGATTACCTGACGCATCAATCACATACACTTTCCCAACGGTCTTATCCGTTAATGCAGCAGATAAGTCGATTGTAAATTTTCCATCTGCGCCTGCTGTTCCTGAACCAAGCACAGTTTTTCCATCTGCTGAGCGAATTTCAATTTTACTATTTGCTTCGGCTGTTCCAGTGATCGAGTCTCCATCCGCATTTAACTGCGCTACAGCTTTTTCTGGTGCAATCGTGTCTTTACCAGCTGTAATTTCTAATGGTTTAGACTGGTTACCTGCTGCATCTTCAAGGATAAGAGAGCCTTTGTGATCACCAGTTAATGCAGGTGAAATTGTGATTTGAAATTTCCCTTGTGCATCTGCAACACCACTTCCAATAATATTGCCATCAGCATCTTTGATTTGCACTTTTGCATTTGCCTCAGCTTTACCTAAAACTGATGTACCTGCTTGGTTTACTTCAATCAATGGCTGATCAGGGGCTAACGTATCTTTCCCAGCAAAAACTTTGGACGGATCAGATTTATTACCCGCCGCATCTTCCGCTACTACTGTTCCACCTTTATCGCTCGTTAATGGCGGTGATACTTTAATTGAATAAAGTCCCGAACTATTTGCATTAACAGAGCCTAATAATTTTCCATCTGCATCATAAACTGATATTTTAGCATTCGCTTCGGCCTTACCTGAGACAATCGTACCATCTGCATTTAATTGTGCACTTGGTGCATCAGGCGCGATCGTATCTTTTGTTCCCGTAACTACTGTTGCTTTAGATGTATTACCTGCACTATCAATCGCGATAACTGCGACTTTATTTCCATTCACCAAAGGGCTATCTAGTTTAATACTATAGTTGCCCTCATTATCCGCGTAACCACTCGCAATCACTTTCCCTGTGGTATCTTTGATCTCTACTTTAGCTTTAGCTTCTGTTTTACCTGTAATGGTTTGTGTATCGGCATCTAATACAGCGGTCGGGGTTGCAGGTGCAGTAATATCTGTCGATTTATCATTATTATTTTTATCGTTATCATCATCCTTCACTGCCCAGAGATAAATACCTTCAGCAGCTAAAGCAACCAAACCTGCTTTTACTAACTGCGATTTACTCACACCAAAATCATCACTGCTATCTGAATGCTCAGCAGCTTGAGGTGGAACTTCGGCTGAAGCAAATTGCGTTAATTCTGTGGCAGGAGAATAGCGAACAAATTTTCCTGCAGCGTCAAATTCAGCAATTGCATAAGAACCATCTTCTCGGGGAATTGCGAGCGTATGTTCCGTATTGTTCATTTCATTAAAGAAATCATTAATAATAATTTTCTCACCATTTTTCAGTGTAATGACAAGATCATTACCTTGCTTGATGATCGATTTTATATCGCCTTGCGCAACTCCGATTTGAACAATGGATGGTTGATTCAGTATCACACCTTGCATTTGTCCATCTTGTAAAACAGTAAAATTTTTCTTCGATGAAACGACAACTCTTGTCATTATTATGCTCACATATCAATTATAGTTTTAGATATTTTTCAATTAATGGAAAATATAAGTATTTAATCTCGCGATTAAAATAGCAAATGATAGATAGGACGACAATCCAGTTCATCGCAATTTTGTTAGCTTTATTTAATTTACTATTTGTTCAAATACTTTAATTATCGAAATAAAAAAAACCAGTCATATGACTGGTTTTAAATAACATACGATGAATTATAGTTTTGGATCACGTAGCTGAACCAAACTGCTATTTGCTTTGGTCAATCCATCTGTAATTTTCCCCAACACTGCTGGAATTAAATTCTCAGCCATTTGCGCAGCTTGTAAACCTAATTTCTCACCAAATGTCGGACGCTTACGCGTATTAATCACATAAACATCATGTTTTGGTAGCAAGCTAAGTATGTATTCATCCGAAGTTTGTAATTTATCAACCAAGTTGAGTTCGCGTGCATCTTCACCATACCAATGCTCACCTGTTGCAACTTTTGCTACTTCTAACTGTGGACGGTATTTTTCAACGAAGTGCTTAAATAAAGAATGCGTTTGTTGTAACTCTTCTTCAAATTTCGCTTTACCTTCAGGTGTATTTTCACCAAACATGGTGACTGTACGCTTATATTCGCCAGCAGTATAAAGTTCAAAGTCAACATTATGCTGTTTCAATAAACGATTGAAATTTGGAACCTGAGCCACGACGCCAATCGAACCAACAACAGCAAATGGCGCAGAAATGATTTCATTTGCAATACAAGCCATCATATAGCCACCGCTTGCAGCAACTTTATCAACACAAATCGTCACATTAAAGCCCGCATCTCGTAGACGAACTAACTGAGCAGCTGCAAGACCATAGCCATGTACCATTCCACCAGGACTTTCTAAACGAACCACAACACGGTCATGCCCCGCTTTTGCTGTCGCTAAAATTAAGGTAATTTCCTCACGAATCGTATCTACAGCGGAAGCTTGAACATCACCTTTAAAATCGAGAACATAGATTTTTTGATCATTCTTTTTACGAATTTTTGCTTCTTTCGCAAGCTGCTGAACAAGCTGTAATAGTTCCAAACGAGATGCTGTTGTTTGCGCGATTCTTTTTCTTTGTTCATTCACACGCGCATTTAAATGGCTAATACGAATCTCAGCAGGAAATTTAGGTAAATGGAATAACATAAAGTAAGTGCTCTATAAGTTCGGCTTTATTCGTCTAAGATGTGGTCTGCTCAATAAAAATTCAATAGAGATTTTGAAAAATAGATTCATTTTCATTTATACAATAAAAAAAAGAGCCCGAAGGCTCTTCTTATCACTGAAATAATCTTAGCCAAAACGACCTGTAATATACGCTTCAGTTAACTGATGATCTGGCTGAGTAAATACTTTCTCAGTTGAGTTCACTTCGATCAAATCACCTAAATGGAAGTAAGCGGTACGATCAGATACACGAGCTGCTTGTTGCATTGAGTGCGTGACGATTGCAATCGTATATTGCTCAGATAGTTCAGAAATTAATTCTTCAATCTTAGCTGTTGCAATTGGATCAAGCGCTGAACACGGCTCATCCATCAAAATCACTTCAGGACTTACTGCGATGGTACGCGCAATACACAAACGTTGCTGTTGACCACCTGAAAGACCTGTTCCCGGCTGACTTAGACGATCTTTCACTTCTTCCCATAGACCAGCTTTACGCAGACTGTTTTCTACGATTTCTTCTAAATCATATTTGTCACGCGCTAGACCATGAAGTTTAGGTCCATACGCAACGTTATCAAAAATTGATTTAGGGAATGGGTTTGGCTTCTGGAACACCATGCCCACTTGAGCACGTAACAATACAACGTCTAGGCTTGGATCATAGATGTCTTGATTATCTAAAGTTACTTTACCCGTCACACGACAAATATCAATCGTGTCATTCATACGGTTCAAGGTACGCAAGAATGTTGATTTACCACAACCTGACGGCCCGATAAATGCAATAACTTCATTCTGGTAAATATCAAGGTCAATCCCTTTGATTGCCTCAGTTTCACCGTAGTAAACATGAACATCTTGAGTGCTAATTTTTACTTCATTTGTTTTTGGCTTTTTGTTTGATGAAGCCGTTTCAAACTGAGAGACAAATGCAGTATTAGATTGCTGAACTTGCGCTTCAGATGAGGTAAATTCTGTTTGCTGTGGATTCACTGACTTATCCTTTTCTACGGCGTTCATAATATCAATCGTATTCATTGTACTCTCCTCTATTACCAACGCACTTCAAATTTCTTACGAAGCCAAATTGCAAGGCTGTTTAAACCAATCATTAACGCAAGTAACACAATAATCGCAGCTGCGGTACGCCCTTCAAAGAAGTTACGCAATTCATTACCTTGCCATAAATACACTTGTACAGGTAATGCAGTTGCTTGATCAAGTGGTGTCGTTGGAACACTTGCAACGAAAGCACTCATACCGATCAAAAGCAATGGTGCAGTTTCACCTAATGCCTGAGCAACACCAATAATTGCACCCGTTAAAATACCTGGTAAAGCTAAAGGTAAAACATGGTGGAAAACGGTTTGTACTTTTGATGCACCAAGACCTAAAGCAGCCTGACGAATCGAAGGTGGTACAGCTTTTAATGCGGCACGTGTCGTAATAATCACAGTTGGTAAGGTCATTAAGCTTAATACCAGACCACCGACTAAAGGTGCTGAAAGGGGTAACTGCATCCAACCAATAAAGATCGCCGCACCCAACAAACCAAATACAATCGAAGGAACAGCAGCCAAGTTGTTAATATTGACTTCAATAATATCCGTCATCACATTCTTTGCTGCAAATTCTTCAAGATAAATCGCACTTGCAACACCGATTGGAATCGAAATGATGATCACGATGAGCATCATGAACAATGACCCCATGAAAGCACCAGCCAAACCACTAATCGCAGGTGAACTACGAGAGTCTGGACTTACGAATAAGTTGGTATTGAAGGTATTCTTGATAATGCCTTCTGCTTTCAATTGATCTGCAATCTGACGAACTTCTGGATCTAACTGCTGTTGATCATCAGGTAATGAGCGATCAATATTGCCCGCTAACCATACATCAACATTTGCATCTGCTAAGAATTTAATGTCTTTCTTAGTTCCAATCAGAGATGGATCAGCCAACACCATATCACGTAGACGATATGACTCTGAGCTAGTGTACAAGCCGCTGAGATAATCACGTTGAGACTCCAATGCTTTGTCTTTTGAAACAATGCCATTTACGATCAACGCATCCCAATCAACCATACCCATTTCAGTTTGCCAAGCGATCATACGCTCTTCAAAATGCGCTGGAGTCTCACCTGCGGTTTGTTTAGGTTTCGCGCCTACATCAATAATTGTTGGATCGAAATATACTGGAACTGTGATACTGCTCTGCCAAAATGCAGGCAAGCCTTTTGATAAAATACTTCCAAACAACAATGCTACAAACGCAAGGCCAATCATGACTGCTGAAAAGCCAGCAATACGGAATGCCTTTTCTTTGCGATGACGCTTTGCCAAAGAACTTTGAATCTTACTTTTGCGCTGTTCACGTTGTTCAGCAGCAACTTGAGGATCAAATGAATTTGGATCCAAAGGAGATGTCTTTGATGAACTCATTCGTATTGCTCACGATATTTGCGCACGATGTACAGTGCAATAATGTTTAAACCCAAAGTAATGACAAACAGCGTTAAACCAAGGGCAAATGCAACCAACGCTTGAGGGCTGGCAAAGTCAGTATCACCTGTTAATTGCTTAACAATCGTGACCGTCACAGTCGACACCGCTTCTAATGGATTTGCGTGGAGTAATGGACTGTTACCCGCTGCGAGCACCACGATCATCGTCTCACCGATCGCACGAGAAGCTGCCAATAAGAATGCACCAACAATCCCTGGTAACGCTGCTGGAATGACAACCTGACGAATCGTTTCAGATTTTGTTGCACCTAAACCTAATGAACCATCACGTAAAGCACGCGGAACCTGTGTGATGATGTCATCTGATAACGAAGATACGAATGGGATAATCATAATACCCATCACGAAACCAGCAGTTAATGCACTGGTTGCATTGATATTTACACCAACCGTTTCACCCACCATTTTAAAGAATGGCCCGATGATCATTAAGGCAAAAACACCATAAACGATTGTAGGAATACCTGCGAGCACTTCAATTGTTGGTTTCGCCCAAGAGCGCAAACGAGGAGATGCATATTCAGCTAAATAAATTGCAATCATTAAGCCAACTGGCACAGCTACAAGTAGCGCGATACCACTTACCATTAAAGTACCCCAAATTAATGGTAGGATGCCGTAGCTTCCCTCTGCACTTCCTGTCGTACTAAAACCTGGATCCCACTCAGTTCCAAAGAAGAAGTCAACTGGACTTACAAATTTGAAAAAGTGCAATGCTTCGCTCAGCATTGAAAGAACAATACCGATCGTTGTAAGGATCGCAACGCCTGAACAAAGAATCAGACCTACATTAATTGCTTTTTCTACTTGATTACGTGCACGGTATTGCTGGCTCACATGACGTTTTGCCCAAACCAAACCAGCTAAAGCAACACTCACAACCACTGCAAATTTTGCAAATGACCCAATCGTTTGGAATTTTGCAAGTTGTTGAGCTGCCGCAACTTCATACGCTGCTGGTTGATCAGTCACCCCGAATCCAGAAGCAATCGCTTGGACACGATCAATTAAAACATCACGACCAGCTTCATCTAAATTTGCACTGATTGATGCTGGGATATTGTTAAAAATAATATGGTGTAAAACACTCGGTTCAACCAAGTTCCAAATCATCAAAATTAAAAAAGCAGGAATACCACACCACAAAGCAACTAACGCCCCGTAATACACTGGACGCGAATGTAGTGTTACTGAGTTATTTCCCTTACCTGCTAGGTTACGGCTTTTACTCAGCCCGATTTGATATGCAATTGCCACAAGGGCTAACAACACACCGATAAGTAGCAGATTCATGTAATCTCCACTGTTTTCTCAATTTTCATCATTTGAAAAAACTTAGCTAGACAAAAAGGCTGATGAACACACGTCTCACCAGCCTCCGTTTTCAAATAAACTTATTTAACTGATTTACCAGCTTTGAAATCAGCTAGGATTTTTGCACGCTCTTTATCGTTCATTGCAATCAAACCAGCTTTTTCTAATTTAGAACCTTTACCAGATACTTTCTTGTTCAAGAAGTATTCTACGTATTGTGGTAAACCTTTAATTGATTTTAAGTGCTCGCCTTTCACGTAGAAGAACAATGGACGAGAAACTGGGTATTGACCGCTCAAGATTGTCTTTTCAGAAGGTACAACGTTATTAACAGTTGCAACGCGTAGTTTGTCACGGTTCAAATCATAGAAACCCAGACCGAATACACCAACCGCACTTGGAGATGTTTTTAAACGAGCAAGAGTTTCTGTATAGTCACCCGCGATTTCGATTACACGACCATCTTTACGGAATGATGTACATGCTTTTTTCTGCGCGTCTTTGTCTAAACCTTTGATGTAATCATAAGCTTCACAACCTGCATCAACCATTTTCTCTTGGAATACTTCACGAGTACCATGGTTAGAAGCAGGAATTACTAAAGTAATTGGTTCGTTTGGTAAAGCTTTGTCAATTTGGTTCCAAGTTGTATATGGGTTTGGAACCATTTTACCGTTTGATGGTAATTCAGCAGCTAAAGCTGTAAATACGTGATATGGCTTTAATTTATAAGCAGCTTTTTTCACGTTAGATGCGAAAACGATCCCGTCGTAACCAATTTTGATTTCTTGGATTTTGTTTACGCCAGCTTTTTTACAAGCATCAATTTCTGATGATTTAATTGCACGAGATGCGTTTGCGATATCAATTGTGTTATCGCCAACACCTTGACAGAATTGCTTCAAACCACCTGAAGAACCGCCAGAACCAACAACTGGTGCTTTGAATTGTGGGAAAGTATTACCAAACTCTTCTGCAACAATACTTGCGTATGGTAATACAGTTGAAGAACCAGCAATTTGAATCGTATCACGAGCTGCGTTTGCAGTCGTTGCTACAGTTGCCCCAGTTACAGCTAATGCAATTGCGAGATTACGTGGATTTAAGCGCATTCTGTTTTCTCTCATTTATACAATTTGATTTACAACTCTTTTAAATTCAAGTGTTGTACTTTGGTTAACTGCATTTTGATTAGATAATATGACAAATAAGTTACAACTTTGTGACGCTTTGATGATAATTGATATACTGCATCAAATTTAATTAAATATTATTAAATATCAATATGTAAGATGAATGAAAATATTCTTCTAAATCCTGCAATCACCATTGAAATTGCAATATTTATTTGAATTATTACAGCTTACATTTGATTTTTTACAGAAAAACTCATCTTTGATGATAAAAAATTATAGTGAGTGGAATACTGATGATTTTTCCATCAACTTATAGTATGACATATTTATTAAAATGAACATCCATCCTCACGTAACATCGTTTTTTAGATGATTTGGGTATTTAAAAGAAGAATATAAGAGTATGAAAAACTAGCTTTTTATCAATGATATATCATTTAAGTTTTTTTAATTGTGTTCTAAAAATATCGATAGTTCATTCAGTTTATTGAAATTTCTTAGAACAGATGATTGATCTATATTTGATTTGAATAGATAGAAAGATCAGATCATGAATACCAAAACCATCGCAACATTTAATCCAGATTTGCCCGTTCATATGACATTTTCAGAGCATGATTGGCACTTGCTCGCTCAACACTGGTATCCAATTGCATTAGCCCGTGATATTTCAGAACAACCTACTGCCGCAATGTTGCTCGATATGCCGCTGGTCATCTATAAAATGGCCGATCAACTGGTTGTCGCCAAAGATGCTTGTCCTCATCGTGGAGTTCCTCTGAGTTTAGGGCATAATGATGGTAATGGTATTGTTTGTCGCTATCATGGTTTACGCTTTGGTGAAAATGGAAAATGCAACCGTATTCCAGCCCACCCTCAACACAAGATCTCTGAACGCTTTCATTTAAAAACTTATGCTGCACTAGAAAAATATGGGCTGATCTGGTGCAATCTCACAGCCGCATCTGATGCTTTAGCAAATATTCCTGAAATGCCTTACTGGGAACATGCTGATTTTCAGCAATTGGTTTGTCCGTCTGTTGATCTAAATTGTTTTGCAGGTCGACAACTTGAAGGATTCATTGATGTCGCACATTTTGCATGGGTACATCCTGATACTTTTGGGGATCCAGAGAATGTCGAAGTACCTGATTACACGACAACGGAAACAACATATGGTTTTGAAGCAGATTACATTAGTAGTGTCGGGCGTTATCCAATAGGTACAGATCAACGTGGCAAAGAAGGCTTTCAATGGTTGAGACATTTCGAAATCAGCCTACCTTTTACAGCCACGCTGACAATTCATTTTCCTAACGAGACTAAACAAGTAATTATGAATGCCGCATCGCCAGTATCTGCCCGACAAACACGTCTGTTTGCGCCGATCTGTCGTAATTATGATAAGGATTTACCAATTGAGGATGCTTATAAATTTAACCTAGAAATTTTTGAAGAAGACCGACTGATTGTTGAAACACAAAAACCTGAATATTTACCATTAGACTTATCCATGGAAGCTCATTTTCCAGCTGATCGCAGTTCAAGCATGTATCGAAAACTATTGCGAAAAATGGGATTCAGTCCCATTTTTGCAGCCTAATATAATTTTCTAAAAATTTATAAATAAAAAAGAGGTCTTTCAAAGACCTCTTTTTTTATTGTCATATCAAATTAAATTGCAATTAATCAATCGCAGGAACATAAGTACCAGCAACAATTGCATCTTTAATACGATCTGCTTCTGCTAGCACAAGCGCAAGCAAGTTTTGAACGTTTTCAAGTGTCGCAACTGGGCTTAAAGTCGTCATCTTCAATGATTGAACATTACCCACTTTTGTTACACCGATATTTGCTTCACCACGTGCAAATAATTCATCTGCAACGTTTTGGTTCAAGCTATCAATAAACTCTGTAGGATAACCTTCTGGCACCACACGGAACAACACTGAAGCGAATTGTGGTTCGATCAACAATTCGAGACCCGCAGTAGCTTTGATATAATCAGCAACTTCACGCGTTAACTTCACACCGTGATCAATCATTGAACCATAAAGCTCTTCGCCTAATGCTTCTACAGTCATCCACAATTTCAATGCATCAAAACGACGAGTCGTTTGCAATGATTTAGAAACTAGGTTTGGAACCCCGTGTTCTTCATCATAAGCAGAGTTAAGATATTCTGCTTCATAATGCATAAAGCGATAGTTTGCCTCGTCTTTCAATAAGAAAGCGCCACAGCTAATGCTTTGGAAATAATGCTTATGGAAATCCAGTGTAATCGAATCAGATAACTCAATACCATCTAGCATTGCACGATGATCATTTGAAAGAATCAGTGCACCGCCCCAAGCTGCATCAATGTGCATCCATGAACCATATTTATTGGTAATTTCACGGATTTTCTTGAGTGGATCAATCGCACCAGCATCTGTTGTACCTGCGGTCGCAACGACACAAGCAACAATTTTGCCCTCAGATTGAAGATGAGCCATGGTTTTTTCTAGCGCATCAACATCCATTTGAGCATTTTCGTTTACAGGTACTGTAACTACTGACTGGAAGCCCATGCCCATCATCGCCATGTTCTTTTGCACAGAAAAGTGTGCATTTTCAGAACAGATGACTTTGACGTTTCTCATTGCTTCAGCTGGAACACCATCACGCTGAACAGACCATGGTTTACCATTTTCGTCTTTCCAGTTTTTCGAGATGCACCAGTCACGAGCTAGTAACACACCCATTAAGTTCGACTGCGTACCGCCAGAGGTGAATACACCTGCTTGACCTGCACCATAACCCACTTTTTGACGAAGCCAATCGATGAGTTGAACTTCCATCAATGATCCAGCAGGGCTTTGGTCCCAAGAATCCATTGATTGGTTAGTCGCATTGATTAACACTTCCGCGATTTGGCTCATCACCATAGTTGGGCAGTGTAAATGTGCGAGTGAATGTGGATGATGTACTTTTAAGCTTTTGTTGAGAAAAAGCTCAACCATACGTTGTAATGATTGCTGTACACCTAGACCTTCTTTTGAAGGATTAAAAGAAATTGCTGCTCGCAAATCTTTAATGCTTCCGCCCGTATACATTTTGTCGTTTTGCAACCATGCTGAAACGGCATTCACCGCCTCGCCCATTGCTGACTGATAGTCAGCAATAGATTGAGCATCATTGCAGAGTAACGCTTTACGATGTTCTGCAAAATCAACCATGGTTAGCCTCGTACTGCTTTTAATGCTTCAGCAATCGCTTTCTTAAAGCGAGCAATGACTTCAACACATTCGTCTTGATTGATGATTAACGGGCAAAGTAAACGAATGACTGTACCGTTACGACCACCTTTCTCAAGCAATAATTTATTGTTGAAACATGCTGCCTGAATTGCTGCTGCTAACTGAGCATCAGCAGGATGAGAACCCATATGATCAGCAGGTTTACGCTCATCAATGATCTCAATCCCGATCATTAAACCGCGACCACGAACATTACCAATACATGGGAATTCTTGAGCAAGTTTTTTCAACTCAGCTTGTAAGAAATCACCACGCTCTTGTGCATTTTGAGCAAGGTTTTGTTCTTTGATAACTTGCAATGAAGCTAAGCCTGTACCCATTGCTAATTGGTTACCGCGGAATGTACCTGAATGTGTACCTGGCTGCCATGCATCAAACTTACGTTTAATACCTAATACTGCCAATGGTAAGCTACCGCCAACCGCTTTTGACATCACTACAACATCAGGCTCGATTCCAGCATGTTCAAAGGCAAACATTTTACCTGAACGCGCGAAACCAGCTTGAACTTCGTCCAAAATTAAAACGATGTTGTGCTTTTCAGTCACTTCACGGATTTTCTTCAACCATTTAACAGGCGCAGTAACAACACCACCTTCACCTTGAATTGCCTCAAGGATTACAGCAGCAGGTTTTGTTACACCGCTTTCAACATCTTCAATGAAGTTTTCAAAGAAGTAAGTTAAAGCATCAACACCAGCTTCACCACCTAAACCAAGTGGGCAACGGTATTCATGTGGGTATGGCATAAACTGTACGCCTGGCATTAAGCCATTTACCGCATTTTTTGCGTTAAGGTTGCCTGTCATAGACAAAGCGCCATGGGTCATACCATGGTAACCACCAGAAAAACTGATTACTGAACTACGGCCAGTATATGTTTTTGCAAGTTTAATTGCTGCTTCTGTACCATCTGCACCTGTTGGGCCACAGAATTGTAAGCAATACTCTTCTTTACCGCCTGGCAAATAAGCCAAAAGCGCTTCAGTAAACGCATCTTTTAAAGGTGTCGTTAAGTCTAAAGTATGTAGAGGCAAACCACTTGCCAATGTATCTTGAATACTTTGAATCACCGCAGGATGATTATGACCTAAAGCCAATGTCCCTGCCCCAGCTAAACAATCAAGGTACTGTGTACCTTCAACATCAGTAACCCAGCAGCCTTGTGCTTTCGCTATCGCTAACGGTAATTTACGTGGATAACTACGAACATTTGATTCCATCTGACTTTGGCGAGTCAAATAATATTCGTTAGTTGCATTTGCGGCAGGGTTTACGGAAGTAACGCTCATATCGAATTACCATCTCTGATATGGGTAAAAGAAATAAGTCTGGTGACTTGTGGTCGTTTGACTCGGTGCTTTTTAGATTCTAGTACAGACACAATGTTTTATATCTTTTAACTAGGTGCGAGATGATACCTAATTTTTAAAGAAAATAAACACTTTTTATGCCCCACATTCATCTAATATTATTGAAAAAATGTTTCTTTCAATGAACTATGATGAATTATCATCATACTATGTGACAAGCTTAAGAAAGTAAGCTTTTTTTATCTGGGTCTTGGTTTTTAGATAAATGGTCAAATAAATAAATATAACCATATAATTATTAATGTTTTTTATTTTAATTTTATGTTGCAAAACATAGATAATCTCTTACAAAGAAACCACAAAATATGCAGAAGTTCCCCATCAGTTCATTTTAGGATCAAAGCTGTAAAAATAATTTTTTTAATAGAAATTCTAAGGAAAATTTTATGCGTAATTTAGCACTCGCGACGTTGATGATTGGCGCAACCCTTAGCCCAAAACTTTTTGCTCAAGAGACCAACGATTTGAACTATAACGTTGTAAATATTCAGGCAGATGCTTCGCGCCAAGTTGCCAACGATGAAATGCAAGCTGTTTTATATATTGAGAAAAGTAATAAACAACCTGCTGAACTTTCTAATCAGATCAATCAGCTGATGAACCAAGCACAAGCGATTGCTCGTAAATATCCTCAAGTTAAGGTGGAAACAGGTGCTCAAAGCACATATCCAATTTATGACAATGACAGTAGAAAGCTAAAAGAATGGCGTGCTCGTGCAGAAATTCAACTTGAAAGTAAAGATTTCAAAGCAGCAAGCCAATTGGTCAGCGAATTGCAACAGAACTTCCAGACCCAATCTATCAACTTTACTGTATCTGACGAACAACGAAAGAAAGTTGAAAATGAATTGATGATTGAAGCTTCAAAAAACTTTCAACAACGCGCGCAAGCCATTACTCAGGCTTGGAATAAAGCACAATACAATTTGGTCAGCCTTAATTTAAATACCAGTAATTATTTCCCACAACCCATGATGCGTGGTGGTGTCGCTAAATTTGCAATGGCCGAGGCAGCACCTGCACAAGATATGGCAGCTGGTGAATCAAAAATCACTGTGAATGCGAATGGTTCTATTCAATTCAAATAAATACAATAATTTATCTAAAAAGCAGAAGACTGTTGTCTTCTGCTTTTTATTTATTCAACTCAAAGTAATCTTGGAACTCCGCACCCGTTGGCAGTTCATCAAATTCAAACGGCACGGTATGATTTTTAGACCAATTGGCTTGTGAGTTCGTGCAAAAGTTCAATTCTTTCTCAGGGACAAAATCTTGTTCAATCAAACCTAAAGGAATCCACATAATTTTTGGATTACTGCCTAACGCATTAGGTACAGGCGAACCACATTCTGTACAAAATGAACTGGTAAAGCCTGTTGCTTTGACATACGTCCGAATGAATTGCTGACCTTGTTGCCAACCAAACTGTTCTGACAAGATGAAGGTCGCCGTGTTCGAGGCTGCTCCACTCTGCTTACGGCATAAACTACAATAACAACGACAAATCGTTTTAATTTTAGGGATATGAAATTGAAATTTGATTGCCCCACATAGACAAACGCCATTAAATAGTTGCTTTTGCTCTAATGCTGTCATAACGTTTCACCCGAATGATGTTTCTCAATCGTTTTATATTGATTGCTTAAACCCTGCAAAGAATCCCACGCTGCTTGTGCCAACATTTCCCGATACGCTTTCGGATCAGCAACCACTTTTTTAGACAACCAAGCACGACAATAACTCTCAGATGCACCAATCACCAATGACATGATTAGCTCAATCGGTATATTTTTAAATGATTCAAAATCTAAATAGCGTGAAACATGAGCCATAATTTTTTGATTTCTTGTTTTATTTTTTTCGCTTAATACCTGTTTATACTCACTTTGCATGACACTGAAATGTGCTAATAATAAAAACTTTGCGAATTGCGGTTGCTCAGAGACCCAATCAACATAACTATAAATCAATGCAGAAATCACATCTTGTAATGATTTTGCCTCATCTAAATATTGCTCGCGTAAGCAAGCTTGATCATCTAAAGCAGCGAATACCAATGCTGCAATGATGCCTTCTTTATTTTTAAAATGATGATAAATCGCACCCACACTACTTTCCGATTTGTCCCGAATCATCTCAATACTGGTGGTATCCAAACCGAACTCAAGAAAACATGACAATGCATCCGACAAAATTTTCCTTTTGAGCAATGATCTTCGTTGAGGATATAAACGTTCTAATAATTGCTGAGCCATAAGCATAATAAATTTTAAATAGCCAACCGTCGGAACTATTGTGTATGACTTGATCATTATTTGTAAACAGAATTATATTCTGTATTAGAGTTTAATTCTATTTGTGAGAAATTTAATGGCTTCAACTTTAGAATTATGGAATAAAGTATCGGCGTTACCTGCTGGAAAGTGGATGTTCACTCGAATGCTCTGCTTAAAAGCACCTTATTTCAGTAGCATTTCCCCATTATTTGAAGAGCTAAAACCAAGCTCTTGTAAAATATCGATTAAGAAAAAGCGCTCAGTGCTCAATCACATCGGCACAGTTCATGCGATTGCAATGTGTAATATGGCAGAACTCGCAGGTGGAACAATGACAGAAGTGACTGTGCCTGAAACTCATCGCTGGATTCCGAAAGGGATGACCGTTGAATATTTAAAGAAAGCAGAAACAGACTTGATTGCTGTAGCAGCACCTGTTGAAAGTCATTATGACTGGGATAAGGCTGGAGAATATCTGGTGAATGTCGATGTACTTGATCAACTCAATGAAAAGGTTTTCCACGCAACAATCACAATGTGGATTTCTAAGAAAAAATAATAAAAATCCCCGAACATTTAGTCGGGGATTTTCACTATTCTGTCTTTACTTTTTAAATGGTAATGCATATTTAAAAATACGCCCGACCACTTCACCGAACTGTTTTACAAAACTGGCATTATTATAATGCAAACCATATTTCTCACAGACAGCTTGCACTTTAGGTGCAACTTGGCGATAACGACGTGCAGGAATATCAGGGAATAAATGATGTTCAATTTGATGACTTAAATGCCCTGTCAAAATATGAAATGCTTCCGAACCCGTCAAATTTGATGAACCGCGAATTTGACGCATATACCAATGTCCACGGCTTTCATCTTGTATTACCGATTTCGGGAATACTTCAACTTCTTTGGTAAAGTGACCACAGAAAATAATGCTGAAAGTCCACACATTACGAATGCCATTCGCCACTAAATTACCTGTAAATACAGGAAGTGCCGAAGGTCCAGCGATCAATGGGAAAAACACATAATCTTTAAAAAGTTGCTTTGCTATTTTCTTTTGGGCTGGCTGCCATTCACGCCTAAATTGCGCCATCGTTTTGCGTTTATACAGCACTTTACCCAATTCAAGATTTTGAATGGCAACGCCCCATTGGAATAGTAAGCTGAACGGTACGATATACATCGGTTGGATTAAAGTAAATTTGTTCCAACGTTGTTCTGGAAATAGACGAAATACCCCATAACCCACATCATCATCCATACCCTTTACATTGGTATAAGTATGATGCTTAAAGTTATGCGTTTGTCTCCAGTTGTCAGAAGTTCCGACGGTATCCCATTCATAGGTTTGACCATTAAACTTTGGATCATTCATCCAATCATACTGACCGTGCATGACATTATGCCCCAACTCCATGTTTTCCATGATTTTGGCGAAGCCTAATAACCCCGTACCTAATAACCATGCTGGTGGGAACCATCCAGCAAATAGCAAAGCACGGCCTAAAAAGCTGCTATAACGGATCGTAGAGTAGACACGGCGGATGTATTTTGCATCTTTTTTACCCAAGTCATCTAAAACATCTTGCTTGATCTGATCTAATTCACGAGCGAAAGCATCTAACTCTGCGGCAGTTAAATCACGATTTTTTGGATTTTTAAAAAATTCAATTTTAACAGGCATATTCATCGTTAATTTCTCTCTTATAGATCAATCACAAGATCTGATTGAGCTGAATTCACACAAATTTTTAATAACTGAGTGGGTTCTTGATTGGCAGCACCGTTCAATAAATTTCGTGTCGCACCTTGAGCTTTATTACATGCACATTTATTACAAATACCCATACGGCAACCATGATTTGGCTTGATACCTTGCTGTTCTAAACTTGATAAAATTGACTGTCCTTTCGGAATCGCAACTGTTTTATTCGATTTCGTCAATGTGACATTAATAAAGCCTGTATCAGTTAAATCTGCATCAAATTGGCTCAAACTAAAGGCTTCTGTTTGAATCTCAGCAGCATGGCTCAATAACGCTTCAGCTGTTACCGCAAACCCTGATGGGCCACATGCATAAACAGTTGTGTTATCTAAGTTTTCAAGTTGATCTACATACGCTTGATTCAAACGTTGATCTTGGGCTTGAGTATAGAAAACCTGATAGCTAAAATTAGGGAAATTTTCTGTAATTTCAGTCAAATAATCGATATAAGCAGCATCTTCATTGGTTTTAACCCAGTACATGAGTTTGACCGTTGTTGTTTGAAGTTGCTTTGACTGGCTCAAACCTTCAACTAGACTCAACATCGGTGTAATACCACTTCCCGCTGCAAGCAATAACAAATGAGGGGTTTGAATATATTGTTGCATATCCCCGTAAGGTTGACCCAAACGTAAAATATTTCCAACTTGACTCTGCTCGACCAACCATGAACTGACCACACCTTGGTCTACTTTTTTCACAGTTAAACACAAATGATCATGATCTAACTGCATCATGCTATAGGTGCGCTCATAATGGCGACCAGCAATCTCTACAGTGACAGGATGATGTTGCCCTGCTACGCCATGTTTAACATGCCGATTGCATTGCAAAATAAGACTAACCGTATCTTTTGCCACAATTTGTTTTTTTACGATTTTGGCAAGTGGCTGATTTACAGACCATAAAGGATTAATTTTCTGTAACCAAAAATTGGTGTCATGACTATTCATTACGCTTTGAGCTAATGAATTGAATAGAGAAATTCTCTTTTCGACTGCTTGCATGAGCGATAACTCTGATCGTTTTTTAATTATTATACATATGTATATATATTTGTATATACACTCGTATAAAAATTTACATTTCACAAGTTCATCGACTACAGCTATAATCCCGACTAGCTTACTTATTTTTTGAAAACAATGGTTCATTCTTCTTTTTTACCGCTCGGCTCAGACACATTAAATGAACAAGATGTCATCGCGATGAAAACACCTGTACGTTCAGTTGGCAGAAAAGCAACAATTACGAAAGAAGAGTTATTCCAAGCAACTTTGAATCTAATTGGTCCGCAAAAAAGCATTGCTTCATTGAGCTTACGTGAAATTGCACGTGAAGCTGGTATTGCCCCGAATAGCTTTTATCGTCATTTCAAAGATATTGATGAACTAGCCATTGCTTTGATTGATCGTTCTGGTTTAGTACTACGTAAAATTATTCGTGAAGCACGCTTACAGGCATCAATGCAGCAAAGTATTATCCGCAGCTCAGTTGAAGTATTTATTCAACAACTTGATGCGGATGAAGGAAATTTAAGTTTATTACTCCGTGAAGGCTACACAGGTTCGACCTCGTACAAAGCTGCGGTTGATCGTCAGCTTAATTTCTTTCAACAAGAACTCCAAGAAGATTTAATTCGTTTAGAACAAATGAATGATAGCAAAATTAGCCATGCTGACCTTGTTGCCAAAGCAATTACGCAACTCGTATTCAACATGGGCGCACGCGTTATTGATATTCCTTCTGAGCAACGCATGGAAGTCGCAGAACAAACCATGATCATGATTCGAATGATCTTAGAAGGTGCTCGTCATTTAGACGAGGCGAGCATTCGCTAATTTCTTCACTCTTTTAATATACTTACTGTGTGATTAAGCGCTTCGCCGCTTGATCACTCAAATTTAATGCTTGCTTATCCCCTGCCTGAATAATGTGTATCGGTATAAATCGAACCTGAACAATAGTGGGTTTCTTTTTAGTGTCTTTAGGCAAAACATCATTTAATTTTTGAATTTCAGCTGAACTTGGCACCGTATCCCCCTCGACCACCACACGGGCTAAGGTATATTGACTTTGAGCATCAAACTGTATTTTATCAATAATATTATTATTTTTATTTAGTGTTGAAATGATTGTGGTACGTGCTTTGGTTTCGTAAATTTGCTTTTGAATCATATGCAAAAAGTTTGCAGTTAAATACACACCGAGAACCAGCAGAAATAGTAAGCTCACAAAGTTTCGTTTAATAAATTCTATTACATTACTTTGTACCTCCTCATCTGATCCACGTCTAAAACCAGCAATCCATAACACCAAAGAAGAACTAATTTGAATCGCAATAATATTGGTAAATGCCAATAACATAGCATTCGCAGAGAGACGTAAATCCCAATGTGCAAGCAAAATACCACTTGCAACCAAAGGCGGAACAAGTGCTGTAGCAACTGCGACCCCAACCACGGCAACCGATAATCGTGGTGAAACTGATGCAAATGCTCCTGCAGCTCCCCCAGCCAGTGCAATCATTAGATCAATCACATTCGGTTGAGTACGGGATAGGATTTCATGTGTCAGTGGCATATTAAAATTAATAAGGCCCAATATCACTCCAATCCCAAAAATCATTGCCACACCAAGTGCTAAGGTCTTCAATGCCGTGACGAATAAGATCCAACGATTATCAATGAAAGAGAGTGCAATCCCCGAAATTGGACCAAGCATCATTGCTACAAGCATCGCACCAATCACCACAGCAGAAGAATCAGCGAGTAGACCATAACCTGCGATCACAGCAGCCAAAGCATTCATAATGAAAAATGTTTTGGTGGGTAATGCATCTGCCTGAATATTGAGACGTACGAGCTTATGATCTATCTTTTTAGAATTTTCACGTAATGCTTGCTTATAGCGTAACTTTTCTTTTAAAACCTCAATCTTCTCTTGTTCTGGATGATCATTAATAACAATGGTTGCTTTATCTTTTTCATTTTCCATTTGTTCTATCTCTTCATTTGAAAGTCAAATTGGCTACCATTTTATCGGTGCTATTTAACATTTATCTTAGATCAGTCTACTTTAACTTAAGATGCTGTAATCACTTCAAAAAAGGTATTTAAACTCACTATAATTTACAAAAGGCTTAACAATTCGAACACTCATCTGGCCACTCAAGGCTTACTCTAAATGTGAAATAAATAGTTTTTATTCACTGTGTTTCACAAACGATAACTGAATGAGGTAACTATGAATTCTTCAGCAGCGAAAAATTTAAAAGTATATACACGTAATAATTTAGATGATTCGATTAAAGAAGCGACTGTAAAAATATTAAATCAAATTCTTGCCAATCTTATCGATTTATCATTATTAACCAAACAAGCGCATTGGAACATGCGTGGTAGTAATTTCATCGCAGTACATGAAATGTTAGATATGTTCCGTACTTCGATTATTACTCACTTAGATAATGTCGCTGAACGTGCAGTACAAATCGGTGGTACAGCTTTGGGTACAACTCAGACAGTTTCTGAAACGTCGCATTTAAAGCCATATCCTGTGGCGATTCATGCAGTTCAAGATCATCTAAAAGAGCTTGCTGATCGTTATGGTGTCGTTGCGAATCATTTGCGCGATACGATTGATGAAATTAAAGATCCAATTTCGGAAGATATTATTCATGCAGCTTTAGAAGACCTTGATCAATATTTATGGTTCTTGGAAGCCAATATTGAGCAAAGCTAATTATTTTTAGCTAATAAAAAAGAGGACTCAATTGTCCTCTTTTTTTGTTTCTATCTCAGTTAAGGTTTAACTACAACCAAGACCTGAATCGCTTCTGGAGTCACAGACAAACTATCGAGTAAGCCTAGCCCTTCTTTTTGGAACTTCTGTAAACGCTCGATTTCATCTTGGCGAATACTTGGGTTAAATTGCTTGAGGTAAGCTAAACGGTCAATTTCATATTGCCATTTTCCACTGTAATGCTCTTTCGCTTGTTGCATTAACTCTGGCAATGATTCTTTTGCAATATCCAAAGCCTGTGCATAACGTGACTCAATTACTTCACGACGCGCTTTCACCACTTGGCGACAGCTATTGCCATCTAAATGATGCAAGTATGGACGCAAAATGCTTGGATCAATCTTCGCAGACAAGTCTTGACCATTTTCACTGAGTAATACACGGATCAATTGCTTTGGCAAACTTGCTGGTAAATTCAAAGCTTTTGGTGCAACTACATCAACCTTAAACCAAACCTCAAGTAAGACTGAACCCTGCTTCAATGCATTTGATTTCAGCAACGCAACATTGGTACTACCAAATGACTGTGTACGGATCATTTCCATCACACTTTCAATAAATGGGTGTTCCAAGGTCAAATACTGAGCATCTTCACGAATCTGTGCCTGATCACGATAGAAAGTCGCCGTCATGCCTTCTTCATCCAAAGTCAAACCTTGAACTTGCATTTGATCCGTTGGTTTGATGATCACTGTACCGTTACTTTGCTCATCAAAATCAATATTGGTTGATGACATGAAACGCTTCACAAACATTGGCAAAGTGGTGTTGTCATCATAATCTTCAAGCGCTTGAACAATGCCTTGCGCTACAACAGGACGGCAAGAGTTGTACTCAAGCAAACGATCACGACCTGCTTGTAATTCGGCTTCCAATGCTTGACGTTGTACATTCACTTCTTCAAGTAAATCTTCAAAGGTCTGACCTTGATCTGCGAGTAAGCAATCTTTCAGCTCAACAATAAAATTCTCTTGTAGCGTTTGTGCCGTTGGAGAAATATTGCTGAAAATATTGAGTGCTTCGTTATACCAACGGAACATACGCTCTTGCGCTGTACCCATGAGATAAGGCACATGAATTTGAATACGGTTTTCTTGACCGATACGATCCAAACGACCAATACGCTGTTCAAGTACGTCAGGGTTTGCAGGTAAATCAAATAAAATCAAATCACTGGCAAACTGGAAGTTACGTCCTTCCGAACCAATTTCCGAACAAAGAAGAATCTGTGCGCCATAGCTGTCTTCTGCAAAATATGCTGCAGCTTGGTCACGCTCTAATAAGCTCATGCCTTCGTGGAACATCGCGGTACGAATGCCCGCATGTAAACGCAAAACATTTTCCAGTGCTTCGACGACAGGACCACTACGTGCAATCAACAACACTTTTTTATGTTTTAAATCTTTACGCAGAACTTCCATCAACCAAGGCACACGCGGATCATTTTCCATCCACGCGCCATCAAGTTGACCTTCTTCTGGCCACATTTGCTCACGCATTTTGCCATCAAACGACCAGTCATCTGGTGCAGCTAAAGGTGCAGGTTGGCAATCACGACCAGGGAAACCTTGAATCGCTTCACGGGTATTACGGAACAAAATACGACCTGTACCATGACGATCCAATAATTCGTGAATCGCACGCATACGCTGTTCGGGCTGATCATCAATACGATGACCCAATAAGCCATCCAATGCAGTAAGATGCTCTTCTGTTAATGGATCATCAGACATCAACACTTCAGCAACTTTTGCTGTTTGTTGATATTGCTCCTCTTCATCAAGGAAACGATCTAAGCTACTAAAACGTTGCGGATCGAGTAAGCGTAAACGTGCAAAATGACTTTCTACACCTAACTGTTCAGGTGTTGCAGTGAGCAGCAACACACCTGCTGTCTGTTCTGCCAATTCTTCAACGAGGTCATAACGATCATTGCCGCCTTCTTCTTCACTCCACATCAAATGATGTGCTTCATCGACAACCAATAGATCAAAACCAGCTTCCATCGCCTGCTCACGCAAGTCATCATGGTCAACCATCAGGTCAACGCTAGCAATAATGCATTGTTCAGTCAAGAACGGATTCAAATCAGGATCATGTTCTTTGATCGAAGCACTACGGGTTAAATCAAACAATGAGAATTGCAGATTGAAACGGCGACGCATTTCAATCATCCACTGATATTGCAGTGAATCAGGCACTAAAATCAGAATACGTTCTGAACGTCCTGTTTTCAGTTGTTGATGAATGATCAAACCTGCTTCAATGGTTTTACCTAAGCCCACTTCATCGGCCAATAAAACACGTGGCGCAAAACGCTTGCCGACTTCATGCGCGATATAAAGCTGATGCGGAATTAAACCGACACGCGCACCCAGAAAACCACGTAAAGGACTAGTGTGCATTTGCGCCTGCAATAACATGGCTTCAATGCGGAGGTCATACCACTCTTTATAATCGACTTGGCTGGCCAACAGACGTTCTAAAGGTTTTGACAATTGGATTTGCGCACCGATACGAGTTTCATTCAGTGATTTGCGCTCTTGTTCGCCATTTTCCAGTGTACGAACTACATCATAACGAAGTACACCATGACGGTCTTCAATCGACTCAACAATCCACTTGACGCCTTCTTGGTCTTGTACTTCATCATTAACGTTAAAGATGATGCGAGATAAAGGCGCATTGTTTCGTGCATAGACACGAGTTTCATCACTTTTAGGGAATAAAATGCTGATAGAACGTTCATCGACATCAATAAGAACACCTAAACCAAGTTCAGTTTCTGTATCTGATAACCAACGTTGACCAATAGCAAACTGCTGCAATTTTTCCACCTTTATCTCAAGTTAGCCCACATATTGTATTCCTTAAATCAGATTAAATTTAAGGCATTTTATGTAGTTTTCAACAATGTATTTTGACACAAAGCACGATCAAATAGCGTGCATCACATCGTGTTTCATAAAAAAGTTTTAGACTAAAACGGCACGGCACAATCAAAGCTGAGTTGTGCACCAGTTTTAGGATGAGCGAAACTCAATTGTGTTGCATGTAAACACAATCGATCGTAAAGCTGCTGCTGTTCAGGTGTGGCATATAGGGTATCACCGAGAATCGGATGACCTAGATACTGCATATGCACACGAAGCTGATGTGAACGTCCTGTAATCGGAATCAATTTGACTCGAGTTACAGCTTGTCCTTGAATTTCTAGATGTTCGATCACTTGCCATTCTGTTAATGCAGGTTTGTGATGATTAGCATCAACGATATGTAATGGCGGGCGACTTGGATCATAAATCACAGGAATATCGACAGTGCCCTGACCTTCTAAATGTCCTGCAACCAAAGCTTGATAAATTTTTGAGGTTTGACGATCTTGGAATTGGCGTGAAATATTACTCTGTCCAAATTTAGACAAACCAAATACTAAGATGCCAGAGGTATCACGATCTAAACGATGAATTAGTAAAGTTTTTGGTTCTAGTTCTAATAAGCGATTGATTAAACAATCTTGTAAATCAGGTGTTTTCCCTGGTACGGTCAGTAAGCCTGCTGGTTTATGGATGACCATAAAATCTTCATCACGATGAATCAAATGTTCACTTAGAAAATCACTCAAGGTAGCCTTCCAACGACTGGATGAAAACAAGCGGGCAATCATAAAAAGCTTGGCGCTGAATTACAATGCATGACACGTATTTTTACTCTTTTTTTTCGTGTTTCTCTCGATATTTCATCCAGAATTGAATTTAAATGATGATATAGGTCTGTTGCTCTAGGAATCGTTGAATCGCATGCTGAGCAATTTCTGCATCTTGAAAAGATTGTACACCTGAAATACCAACAGCCCCTACTACCTGCCCTTGATAAACAATCGGCTCACCACCTTCTAACATGCCGTTTGCAGCATTTATGGTTAAAAAGCCAATTTTACCATCACGGATCATATCTTCTGATACTTTGGTTGCTCTACGGCTAACCGCAGCAGATTTCGCTTTTTCTTGACAAATCTCGGTCGATAATACCGATGCACCATCCATACGCTTCATCATCAGCAGCGTTCCACCTTCATCAACCACTGCAATACTGACATTAAAGCTATGTTCTGTTGCATATTGTGATGCTGCATCAACCA
The DNA here is from genome assembly GCF_000475335.1 of Acinetobacter sp. COS3. NCBI lineage: Bacteria > Pseudomonadati > Pseudomonadota > Gammaproteobacteria > Moraxellales > Moraxellaceae > Acinetobacter > Acinetobacter sp. COS3. Next base: position 82,844 of record NZ_AXCD01000056.1, on the reverse strand, counting down.
GAATTTCTACATCCGCAGCAGTTAAATAATGTTTAGTTTTCATCCGTTACTCCATTCCTATGAGTTTCTTATAAAAAGTTTGTTTAAAATTATATTATCAGCACTATCTTACAGCCTGCCTAAGCCCATATATCCACGCTTTGGAGCAGTTAAAGACAAACACAAAGATAGTGGATTATTCAAGCATATTTTACTCAATGGTACAGTAAAGATTCTTTATATTTATTGCTATTCTTAGCTTAGTTTTATCGTACAAATAAATGAGACTTCAGTAAGATTCCGTTGCGATCAAGCATTATTTTTAAACCTGTTAAGCTCTATATTCAGCTCAATTAAAATGCATCCATAAAAAAAGCCCGAATAAATCGGGCTTCTGTATGCATCATAGCATTATTTCATTTCTGCAAAAGTTTCTTTTGCTGCCTGAATAGTGTCTGCAATATCTTGATCTGAATGCATAGATGAAATAAATCCAGCTTCAAATGCTGATGGCGCAAGATAGACACCACGCTTTAACATGCCATGGAAGAATTTCTTAAATGCTTCAACATCACAGGCCAACATTGAATCAAAGCTGGTAATGTCCTCTTGATCGGTGAAATACAAGCCGAACATGCCACCCACTTGTTGAGTTTTAAATGGAATACCCGCTTCGTCTGCCGCAGCCTGTAAGCCTGCAAGTAATTTTGCGAGCTGTGCAGCCAGCTTGTCATAAAACTCTGGCTCACGTAAGTGTTTAAACATTGCAATACCCGCGCGCATAGCCAATGGGTTGCCTGACAATGTACCTGCTTGATAAACACCACCTAAAGGGGCGATGCATTCCATAATTTCACGTTTACCACCAAAGGCGCCGACTGGTAAGCCCGCACCAATGATTTTACCCAACGTGGTCAAGTCAGGTTTAACGTTATAGACCGATTGAGCACCACCTAAAGCGACACGGAAACCGGTCATCACTTCATCAATGATAAAGACCGACTTATATTCATCACAAGCATCACGGATCGCTTGCAAGAAACCGTCGATTGGCGTTACCAAGTTCATGTTGCCTGCAACAGGCTCAATGATCACGCCTGCAATTTCATGACCAAATTTGCTAAAGCATTCTTTCAATGCTTCGATGTTGTTATATGGCAGCGTTAAGGTATGCTTTGCAAAATCAGCAGGCACACCTTTTGAGGTTGGTTCTCCTTCCCCTAAAGTCAATAAGCCTGAACCTGCTTTCACTAATAATGAATCCGAATGACCGTGGTAGCAGCCTTCAAACTTTACAATCTTGTCACGACCTGTGTAACCACGAGCCAAACGAATCGCCGTCATGGTTGCTTCAGTACCTGAACTGGTCATACGCACCAATTCGATTGAAGGCATGATCTCGCAGATGGTATCTGCCAAAGTGGTTTCGTGTACCGTTGGCGCACCAAAGCTTAAGCCATCTTCCGCAGCAGTTTGTACTGCTTGAATAATATCTGGATGCGCGTGACCCAAAATCATTGGCCCCCATGAACCGACATAGTCCACATAGCGCTTACCATCAACATCCCACAAATACGCCCCTTTTGCCTTTTCAATAAAGACAGGCGTACCACCAACACCGTTAAATGCACGTACAGGTGAATTGACACCACCTGGAATATGTTTATTTGCTTGTTTAAATAGCTGTTCTTGCTTTGGAGATAAGCTCATAAGACTCAACCTAAAATCGAGGACGAGGAACGTTGTCGTTCCGAGAAACAATAAAAGTTCCGCAAAACGGATACATATAATTAGTCAAATAACGTTGCCCATGCAGTTACACGAGCAGGAATTTCGGCTGTTGATCGCCCTAATATATCACTAATTACCGCACAAAGGCTTGCACCAGCCTTAATCACCACTTGAGAATTTTCAACGGTCAAACCGCCAATCGCACAAATTGGTACAGAGAATTTTTGTTTGGCTTGTTTAATGACTTCGATGCCGACATTACCCGCCTCTGGTTTGGTTGAAGTGGCATAAACTGCACCAAAGGCTACATAAGTTGCACCATCAGCAATCGCCTTTTCAGCCAATTCCAGTGAGTTTAAGCAGGTACGACCAATAATCACACCTTTCGGTAAACGCGCAGCAGCATCACTTATTTCACCATCAGATTGTCCAAGATGTACACCTAAACTAAACTGTTCAGCCAAGTCTAAATCATCATTAATGACAAACGGGACTTGATGCTTTTCACAAAGTGCTTTGATCTGTTGCACTTCTAATGGCTGATCTAGTTTTGCTATTTTTTTACGGCGATACTGTAAAATGGCAATCTGCCCAGTCGATAACGCAACATCTAATTTTTCTAATAATAATTGTATTGGATCATCATTGGTGATGAGATAAAGACCGCGCATAAATCACTCGATAAAGATATTTTCGAGTGATACTTTAGTCAATCTGTTTATTGGAATCTATACTCAATTTATCCAATGTTCAGAATATCGACACGATATTTTTAGCACTCAAGCTCACTGTCTTTTCGCACACATTTGTTAATGACACATTTAATATCTTACGCTTTTTAAAGCCGCCTACGATTTTTCAATGAGAAACTAACCATTATAAATCAGAGAAAATACTCCCAAATGATATAACCCAAACCAAAACCCAAAAAGGCATAGAGTGTAATAATAAAAAAAACAAAGCTCGCATTATTTTTCTTTCTTAAAAAGCTCACTTTCACACCTCAACATAAAACTAGCTTATGTTTATTGTGCCCATTTCAATATCCAACCTGTAGGTACAGAATCTGATTAAAAAGCTATAACAGACAGCCAATCATTTTTCAAAAGACCTAAGACAGACGATTTCTAAACAGCCATGCAGCTAAAGGTAATGTGATTATCGCGAGTACAAACATCGGTACAAAATCCCACTTCACTTGTGAAAACGTTGCCCCCTCTAAATACACTCGCTGTACGAGATCAATTCCAAAACGCAGTGGGTTCGCATAAGTCGCAATCTCTAACGCATGTGGCATATTCTGAACTGGTGTCAACAAACCAGATAACAGCATTAATGGCATGATAATAAAGAATGTAAATAACATTGCTTGTTGCATATTCAGGGAAATTGCTGAAATAGATAGCCCAACGCCAACAACAGCAATATTAAAAAACAATAAGCCAAAATAAAGCAGAGTGAAGGAGCCATTCATTGGAATTTGAAACCAAAATAAAATGATGCAAAGAATAATAGTCGATTGCATCAAACCGACAAAAATAGGCGGTAAAGCCTTACCGATCATGATATGAATAGGTGTATAAGGCGTTACCAATAATTGATCAAAAGTTCCTTGTTCTCTTTCTCGTGCTACCGAAAGTGAGGATAGCAGTAATGTTTGCATCATACTTAATGCGGCAATTAACGATGGCATGATCCCCCATCGTGATTCCTGATTTGGGTTATACCAAGTTCGTACCTCTAAGCTGACTGATGCTTGCCCTAAGCGCTCCTGATTTACTTTTGCAACCACACTATTGATATAAGACCCGGCCATACCTGCCGTTGATGAATTTCGACCGTCTAAGATAACCTGTATCGGAGAAACTTCGCCTTGAGCCAGTTTGTCTTCAAAATCTGAAGGAATACTAATTACGGCCAAAGCAGTACGATCATCGACTACAGTTTTGATCTGAGTAGCATTATTGAGCGTGGCCGTTCGATTAAAAATACCCGAACCATCAAGATGAGATAATAATTGCTGTGAAACTTGTCCTTTGCTTTGATCTAAGACGGCATAGTCCACATGATTGACATCATAACTTGCAGCATAGCCAAACAATAAAGCCTGCATCAGCGCTGGCACAAATAAAATAATTCGATTTGCAGGATCACTAAAAATAGTGAGGAATTCTTTCTTCACTAAAACCAAGAGATAATTCAACCACACGACTATTTTTTGAATCATGTTATTACCTCAATCTCTTTTTTAATGACAAACACGATGCAAAGGTGAATAGCACAACATAGAGCATTAAAATTACACATTCTTTTGTCCACAAATGCCAATCATCACCACCTAGAAACAACGTTTTGATCAAGGTCATAAAGTGCGTTGCAGGAATAATTTGACTAATGAGCTGTACTAAAAAAGGTAAGTTTCGCGTATCAAATACAAATCCTGAGAGCATCATGGCAGGCATAAAACTTGCCAATAAAGCAATTTGGCTGGCTTGAAATTGGCTTTTAGAAGCGCCTGAAATCGTCAGTCCCATTAACAACGAAACCAATAAATATAAAAATGAAGCACTGATAATTGACGTCAATGAAGCTCGAATCGGCACATCAAAAATAAATGCCGCTGCCAATAAACACACGCCAATATCTATCATGCCAATCATGATATAAGGCGTTAATTTGGCAAGTACAATTTCTAGTGGTCGTACTGGTGTGACAAATAATGCCTCTAACGTTCCCCGATCTCTTTCTCTTGCGATTAATAAACCTGTTAAAAAAGCACCAATTAAAGTGAGGATCAGAACAATCAAACCTGGAACTAAAAACCAAGTGCTATTTGCAGATTCATTAAACCAAATCCTTTGTTCAACACTGATCACTCCATTTGAAACCTGCATATTTTGACGATCAGACTGGATCGCTTGGGCTGTTGTTAGGGCACCAGAAATATAGCCTTGCAAAGTTGAAGCAATACTGGTCGATCGCCCATTAGTAATGATTTGAATGGTCGCAGCTTGATTTGCACTGGCTTGAGCAAAGTCAGCAGGAACATTTACAATCGCATCAATATCAGCCCGTCCCATCGCTTGTTCAGCTTGGGCAAAACTTGTATAAGGCACTGCTGTTATATATCGCGTTCCATTCAAGCCTGAAATTAACTGATTACTTTGTGGCGTTACGTTCTGGACGACCACACCGACACGTCCGTTATTTAAATCGAAAGATAAGCCATAACCGAACAGTAAAATCAGGATAATCGGTAAAATCAGTCCTATCGCTAAACTACTTTTATCTCGTAATAATTGATGTGTTTCTTTTTTGATTAATGCCATCAAGCGAGCTACAGAGATACTCATTGTGTATGCTCCTGCTTACGAGAACGTGCTTGTTCCACAATAGACATAAATGCACGATTCATATCACTATGGCTCGTTTCACCTGCCATTTGCCGAACTTGTTTTGGTGAACCAAGTGCTAATAATTTTCCAGCATCTTGAATCGCAATTCGATCACAATATTCAGCCTCTTCCATAAAATGCGTTGTAATAATAATGGTAATCCCTTGATTGGCGAGCTCTCCTATGCTGTACCAAAAAGAACGCCTTGCCAAAGGGTCAATCCCACTAGTAGGCTCATCTAAAAAGATAATCTCAGGCTGATGCAATAAAGCCGCAGCCATCGACAAACGCTGTTTAAATCCATTCGGTAAATCACCACTTTTAGCATGTGGCTGTAATTGAAATTGATGCAGTGCTTTGTCTATTTGTTGGTTAAGCTTCTTTCCAGATAAACCATAAGCGCCACCAAAAAATTTTAGATTATCAAGTACCGTTAAATTGCTATATAAAGCGAATTTCTGAGAGACATAACCAATTTTTGCCCTCGCCTGTGCACGTGCTGTGCGTAAGTTCATTCCAGCAACTTCTAAAGTGCCACTACTTGCAGGCAATAAACCGCACAGCATTCTAAAAGTTGTTGTCTTCCCTGCGCCATTTGGCCCTAATAACCCAAAAATTTCACCACTTTGCACATCAAAGGATGTATTTGCAACTGCGGTAAAATCACCAAATTTTCGTACTAAGTCTTTGACGATAATTGCTGATTGCGGTGTTTCAGCTAACTGCTTTTGGGATTCAAGCAAAGCATTATCATTGCTATTTTTAACTTCAATTCTTTGTTGTTGAGCTTGATGTAAAAAGCTCATAAATGCATCTTCTAACTCAGGTTTTCTAGGTGTAACCACTGCATTTGAAGGTAAATACTCTATTGGCAATTCAGGATATGTAGGTTGAGTAATAAAACGGACAACATCGCCTTTAGGAACAGCATCTACAATATATTTATGATTATCTAATAACTGGGCTTGTAAGACCCTTGCTTTCATTTGTTTTGGTGGTTCAACCTGCCAAGTTTGGCCTCTGACTTTTTCACTAAGCTCAGATGGCGTACCTTGTTGTAAAATTTTACCTTCATACATCACATACACTTCTGAACAACGTTCTGCTTCATCCATATATGCCGTGCTAATGATGACACTTAAATTTTCTTCCTGAACCAACTGTTGGATAATGATCCATAGATCCCTTCTCGATAAAGGATCAACACCGACACTCGGCTCATCGAGTAATAACAGTTCTGGTGAGCGAACTAAGGTGCAAGCTAAACCTAATTTTTGCTTCATTCCACCTGAAAGTTTCCCTGCTGGGCGTTCAGTAAAATGGGTTAAATCGGTAATTTCTAATAAACGAGCAAATCGTTGTTTCCGCACAGCATGAGGTACGCCATGCAAATCTGCATACAAATCTAAATTTTCTTGAATACTTAAATCTTCATATAAACCAAACCGTTGTGGCATATAGCTGATTCGGTCTTGTACTGATTGAGGATCTTTAGCAACATCAATTCCAAGTACTTCCAAAGAACCTGAACTTGGCTGATACAAGCCTGCAACCAACCGCAAAAAAGTTGTTTTACCCGCACCATCGGTTCCAACCAATGCCGTAAGCTGTCCTGCTTTGACTGTAATATTTAAATCTTGGAGTGCATTTATGTCTTTCCCTTTTTTATTTTCAGACGGAAAGACTTGTGTTAAGTCACGCGCCACCACCACTTGAGACAAGGTATTCATTAGCGTTCACTCACTTGTCCTTGGCAATTTTAACGGTGACAGGCTGCCCCATTTTTAATTGATCATTTGGATCATTTACATAAACTCGAACCTCATACACCAAGGTTGTTCGGATGTCTTCTGTTTGCACTGTTTTAGGGGTAAATTCTGCAACAGATGAGATATAGCCAATTTTTCCGTGGATGGGTTGATCGGGCTTAGAATCACGAATGATTTGGGCAACTGATCCCATTTTAATCCAGTCTAAATCTTTTTCATTTACATACACTCTCACCCACTTCGGATCAGTCAGCGCCAAGGTATACACTGCTTTCTGAGGGTTAGTCATATCTCCCGCTTCTTGCAACCTAGCACGCACCACTGCATCTACTGGTGAGCGCAACTCACTTTGTGTAAGTTGGTATTTGATTAAATCTAAATTTGCTTGTGTTGCCTGATATTGCGCCTTAGTCGCAGCACGATCTTCAGCACGCGCTCCTTTTTTTAGTAATGCTAAATTCGCTTCACGCTCTTTCACTGAAGCTGCTGCTGTAGCTTGATTACTCTGTGCAAAATCTAGTTCTTGTTTGCTAATCGCTTGGCCAGAGGTACTTTTATTCAAAATCTGTAAGCGCTGATAATCTTTATTTGCTTTGTCTAGTTGGGCTTGGGCTGATACCAGCTGGGCTTTTGCCTGTGTAATTTGTTCAGGTCGAGTTCCTACTTCTTGCTCAATCATTGCCTGCTTTTGTACATTCAACTGCGCTTCCGCTTGCTGTTCTTGAATCTTCAAAGCATCTGTTTTTAATTCTGCCAATACTTGCCCTTTTTTAACTTTATCTCCCTCTTGCACTGATAAGGACTGGATTCTTCCTGTTTGTTCAAAAGCGAGTGAAATCTGGCGAATATCGACATTTCCATAGAGTGTGAGTTCCTGTTCAGTATTTTTATCTTTATTAAAGAACCAAAGCACAACTGCTAAGAGAACAATGATACTGACCACAGCAACAGCAATAACTTTCTTGTTCATGGAATCAGACCTTTTTTATTAAAGTTTAAATTCAATTTAAATTTAAACTATATCAATTTAAGGAAAAAAGATATACTTAAAATTAAAGTTTGATTCAGAGTAAAAAATGTCTAGAGCTAGGCGCAGTGATGGTGATATTACCAAATCAAAAATTCTTGAGGCAGCAGGTCAATTAATTGCCCAAAATGGTTTTGCTCAGACAACAAACAAAGAAATTGCCAAATTGGCAGAGGTCGATTTAGCTGCGATTAACTATCATTTTGCTGGTCGTGATGGTTTATATAGCGCTGTGTTGGCTGAAGCACATACACATTATATCAACGAACAACAGTTATTGGCGCTCGTGGATAGCCCTCTCCCTCCGACACGAAAACTTGAAACATTTTTTGCAACGCTGGTGAGTAAGCTCGTTGAAAAAGATGTCTGGCATAGTAAAGTTTTTATTCGCGAATTATTTTCCCCTACATCGCATCTGCAAGCATTTATGCAAAGTGATGGTGCTAGAAAGTTTCAAGCCGTCCGAAAAATTATTAGTCAGGTTTCAGGGCTAGATGAAAATCACCCAGCGCTATTACCTTGTGTTCTAAATGTCGTTGCGCCATGTATGATGCTACTGATCGTCGGAAGTAATCTCCCTGCACCCATACAAGATATTTCAAAAATGAATGCTCAACAATTGGTTAAACACCTGATGACCTTTTCCTTAGCAGGTTTAGAAGCGATTAAACAACAGCAGTAAATTCAAGCGAATGTAGCAAAAACAAACTGATTTAAAGCTTAAAATATTTTAGCTATAAGATGCTATATCCCTAAACTCAATTCCTGACTCCACGTTGAATTCGGTTGCTGATGCAAATGCAAACAAGCTTTTTTAACCGAATTCACGAAATCTTCGCGATGACCTTGCCATTGCTCTAGCATGCAATAACACACATGAATTCCCTTGGGATGAAACTCTCTTGCTAATGACTGAGAAAGTGCTCGAATCGCAGCAAATGAACTCTGGCTGAGAGGATCATAATATGCCGAAGTCTGAGGCTGTGAACCTAGAAAAATCATAGTTCCGCGTTGTTGCATCAACATTTCACGCACTACACCTTGAGATAAACTTACAGCACTCAAGCCATTATTGTTCCATTCATGCTCAGCTTCTTGAGATAACAAAGTATCCATTTCACGAGCATGACTAAAGCAGGCTTGGAAAATACACAATTCAATTTGATGCTTTGAACTTGTGATATGCGAAAGTAGTTTCTTTAATGCATGCGAATCAATCAAATTTATGCGGACTACGGTCAATTGATTGTGCAATTTTTCAATATGAATTTTTTCTTGATTTAAATCATTCACAACGTGATAAACATGCAAAGCATCGATCAGATTTGTCTCAGCAAAACTTTGGCTGAGCTGTTGAATGTCACTGCCAACAACTAGCATACAACCTGTTGCTTTCTTGCCCCATCGAAATAGTTTATTGCTCATGATGATCATCCTAAAATTTTTCTTGATGTGGCCTAAGATCCAACTCATGCGTCCATAGATCAGCCGTCTGTTGATAGAGCATCCAATAATTTTCAGCAATTGCATCAATATCCAAACCACCAGTCCCACGCGTCATTCGAGCCAAACGACCTAAACCGAACAGTGCTTTATTGACCCGATCCCCATCCACCATGCCATCAATCACAACATGAGCAATATGAATATTTTGAGCTTTATACTGCTGAGCAAGGTTCAAAGCATAAGCTCTCAAAGCAGATTTACCCATAGTAAAAGCAGCAAAAAATGGCTTACCACGCAACGAGGCACTTGCACCCGTAAAGATTAATGTGCCCGCTTGTTGTTGCTGAAAAATTTTTAAACTACTCTGCGAAACCCAAAATGCTGATAAAAAAGTTGAATGCCACATTTTGCTAAAAAATTTCAATGATGACTGCAAGAAAATTGAAGGTACATTTCCACCCACATTATGAATCACTGCGACCAACTGCTCTTGGCTAAGCGAAATCGATTGAAACAATTGTTGTACCTGTATTGGATCTTCAGCATCTAAACAGTAAGCCATGGCGTCACCATGATTATTTTTGATCTCGATAGCTATCTGCTCTGCTTTCTCCAGTGTGCGACCCACAACATAGACTTTTAAACCTTCTTGAGCAAAACGGCGGCTCACTGCAGCTCCAATACCTTGCGATGCACCGACACCAACCACCACAACACATTGCTGTCTTTCTGAAAGAGAAATGGTCATAGCGATTACTCAGCTTGCTTGTCATACCAAGCTTTAATTGCAGGTCGGCTTAATATTTCTTTACCAAACTGACGGCTCGTGCGAATCACTTCGCCTAACTGTGAGACCACAGCAATATCTGCAATTGTTTGGCTATCCCCAACTAACCAACCTGTCGCTGAAAGCACCTGTTCGATTCGATCTAAGTGCCGTCTAAATTCTGCATGAACATCTTCAGCTTTCATTCGACCAGTGCCCTGAAAAAACAATTGAGTTTTGAGTTCCGCTAAAATAAAGCCTTTAACCATCACTCGTTCATAAGCTGGACGACCTTCGCTACTGATCCGAATAGCCTCCGCCAAAGCCTCTGAATCATTGACACGCAAATAGACCTCATAAAAATACAAGGATTCATCAGCCCAATCTTCCCATAATTCAACCAAAGCTCTTTGTGTCGGATCTTTGGGATAAAGTAAAGCTTGGTCGGGAAAAGCCTCATCTAAGTAGCGCGCAATCCGAGTACTATCTTGGATGCGTTGCTGATGAATATCTACCACAGGAACTTTGCCAACCTTACTCAGCAATGGCACTTTTGCCCCTAAAATTCCATTGTAGTTTATGGTCTCAAAATCAATTCCTTTGAAGCGAAGCATTCTCGCTGCTTTTTGGCAAAACGGCGAAATTTCCCATTGATGCAGAACAACTGAACTCATTTCTTGTTTCTCTTTTATATCTATTTAAATAATAAATTTGATGGATTTTTGATTAGCCAATAACTAGCTCACTCCATCTCCTCACTATTTCCCATAAATGCTTTACATCTTAAATGATGGGAAGCTAGTCAGTCTCAAAAAAGAACTAACTAAGCAAGGTAGCGATGAATCAGAAAACTGTCAATCAATTGACTAAGCTTAAATCTAAAGTTGTCCTGAAATGACAGCATTTACCCCTAAAAGATAAATGAAGAAATTGATCAATATAATTATTGAGCTTTAGAATAATATCGATAAAAAACAATGTGACATTGTTTTTAAATTAAGTTTTCAATGCTCTCGCTTCTGCAATATTATGCTGCTCCACTAAAGTACGAATCGTATATTCGTGATTAGTCTTTTGATCACATGCAAATTTACATTTCTGATCGAGTGGCATCGCACTGCCCCCCAATAACGGACAGGCAGCAAATAACTCTGCAACCCAATCAACAAAGACTCTAACCTTGTGTGATAAATGGCGGCTTTGTAAATATACCGCTGAAATCGGCATCGGCGCAGGTGTCCACTGCGGGAGTACTTCTGTTAATGCTCCAGACTCTAAATGATCAGTAAGCATATAACGAGGCCCCTGAATCACTCCAAATCCTTGTAACGCCAAATCAATATAGGCATCTCCATCATTGACCGACACGTTCCCATTGACACTGACACTTTTAATCAAATCATCAACCATGAAATCCCAGTCAAAATTACGACCTGTACGGCTTGAAAAGAAATGAATCGCTTGATGATTTTTCTGTAAATCCTCAATCGAGGTCGGAATACCCTTTTTATTTAAATAACAAGGTGATGCAGCTGTTGCACATTGGAAAGTTCCGATACGTCTTGCGATTAAACTAGAGTCTTGCAACTCACCAACTCGAATTGCACAATCGACAGCTTCGCCGACCAAATCAACTGGACGATCATTCAACCCAATCACAAGATCAATGTCAGGATAACGTGCATGGAACTCACGTAGTCGAGGAATCAAGATCAGTCGTCCAATCGAGACAGGAACATCAATCCTTAATCGTCCGCGTGGCCCTCTCTCAGCATCATTAAAAGAAGATTCAACATCTTCAACATCCGCTAAGATTCTCACGGTACGGTCATAATACACAGCACCATCTGGGGTTAAACTCAGCTTACGCGTTGTTCGATTAAGCAAGCGAACTTGTAAATGTTTTTCTAAAGATTGAATCGTTGTGGTCACAGAAGCTCGTGGCAAACCCAGCGTATCGGCAGCCAAACTAAAACTGTTGGTTTCAACAACTTTATTAAAAACTTTCATCGCATGAAATAAATCCACAAGCCCACTCCCAATCCAATAATCTAAACAATTATCTAACGATTATTATAAAAATACGAATAGTGTTATCAAATTTAATGTATTTATTCATTATTGACAAACTTTTATGCTCCTTTCATTCCATAAATCCTGTTTCTCCCATACAGACCATAACTAAAAGTCTGAAAACAGGGATCCAAATAACTAGGAGCACCTCATGTCACTTTCTCGCAAACAGCTGACGCTGTCTGCTGTCATTATTGCCATTTTTGCTACAGGTGGCAGTTTTCTTCTCTTTCAAGAAAATGCAGATGCAAAAGCTACCCCAGCAGCGAATTCTCAACCCGCAACCACAGTAGATGTAGCCACAGTTGTCAATAAAACCATTACCGATTGGCAAGAATACTCGGGACGTTTAGAGGCGATTGATCAAGTCGATATACGCCCACAAATTTCAGGTAAACTGATTGCTGTCCACTTCAAAGATGGCAGCTTGGTTAATAAAGGCGATTTGCTATTTAGCATTGATCCTCGACCATTTGAAGCAGAACTCAACCGCGCCAAAGCTCAACTTGCCTCTGCCGAGGCACAAGTAACGTATAGCTCCGCAAACCTCAGCCGTAACCAACGCTTAATCGAAAGCAATGCCATTGCTCGTCAAGAGCTTGATCAAGCTCAAAATGAAGCCCGCTCAGCAAATGCGAACTTACAAGCGGCCAGAGCTGCCGTAGAATCTGCTCGATTAAATCTGGAATATACCCGAATTACTGCACCTGTCAGTGGTCGAATCTCTAGAGCAGAAGTGACGGTTGGAAACGTAGTTTCAGCTGGAAATGGTGCACAAGTGTTAACTCGACTCGTCTCTGTTTCGCGCTTATATGCCTCTTTTGATGTAGATGAGCAAACCTACCTAAAATATATCAGTAACCAAAGAAACTCAGCTCAAGTACCAGTGTATATGGGACTTGCAAATGAATCTGGTTTTTCTCACGAAGGTTATATCAGCTCCATCGACAATAACCTTGATAGCACTTCGGGCACTATCCGTGTTCGTGCTACTTTTGAAAATCCTACAGGCATTATGCTCCCAGGGCTTTACGCTCGTATTCGTCTTGGTGGAGGACAACCTCGCTCAGCCATTCTCATCAATCCGACTGCAATTGGCGTAGATCAAGACAAGCGCTTTGTGGTTGTGGTAGATGCCAAAAATCAAACTGCATATCGTGAAGTTAAACTGGGTGCTCAACAAGATGGCTTACAAATCGTTGATGGCGGTTTAAAAGCTGGCGAACGTATCGTGGTCAATGGTCTACAACGAATTCGTCCCGGAGATCCAATTACACCACACCTTGTTGCTATGCCAAACGCGCAAATTATTGCAGAGAATAGCTCCTCACAACCTCAGCCTGCAGACAAAAACTCAACTTCGGCCAAAGGTTAATCCAATATGAATATATCTAAGTTTTTCATTGATCGGCCGATCTTTGCTGGCGTGCTGTCAGTATTGATTTTGCTGGCGGGTCTACTTTCTGTCTTTAAGCTTCCAATTTCCGAATATCCCGAAGTTGTGCCACCCTCAGTTGTGGTACGTGCCCAATATCCAGGGGCAAACCCTAAAGTGATTGCAGAGACCGTGGCTTCTCCGTTAGAAGAATCTATTAACGGCGTTGAAGACATGCTGTACATGCAGTCTCAAGCAAACAGTGACGGCAATCTAACGATTACAGTGAACTTCAAACTAGGTGTTGATCCTGATAAAGCACAACAACTGGTACAGAACCGTGTTTCGCAAGCGTTGCCCCGTCTCCCAGAAGATGTGCAACGTTTAGGTGTTACAACACTAAAAAGCTCTCCCACTTTAACCATGGTTGTGCATCTAACATCTCCAGATAACCGCTACGATATGACCTATCTGAGGAACTATGCAGTCCTCAACGTCAAAGATCGTTTGGCTCGTTTGCAGGGTGTTGGCGAAGTTGGGCTGTTTGGTTCTGGCGATTATGCGATGCGAGTTTGGCTAGATCCACAGAAAGTCGCTCAACGAAATCTCACCGCCACTGAAGTCGTCAATGCAATTCGTGAACAAAACATTCAAGTTGCAGCGGGAACTATCGGGGCTGCACCCAATGATTCACCCTTGCAACTTTCTGTGAATGCTCAAGGTCGTTTAAGTACTGAACAAGAGTTCTCCGATATTATTTTAAAAACAGCTGCTGATGGTGCTGTGACCAAACTCGGCGATGTCGCACGCGTTGAACTTGCAGCATCTCAATATGGCTTACGTTCATTACTGGACAATAAACAAGCAGTCGCAATTCCAATTTTCCAAGCACCGGGTGCTAATGCCTTACAAGTTTCTGATCAAGTGCGCAGCACCATGCAGGAACTTTCTAAAGATTTTCCATCCTCGATTAAATACGACATTGTGTACGATCCAACCCAGTTCGTACGTGCCAGTATCAAGGCTGTTATTCATACCTTACTTGAAGCGATTGCTCTGGTTGTCGTGGTTGTAATCCTATTTCTACAAACATGGCGAGCATCCATCATTCCTTTACTTGCCGTACCTGTTTCGATTATTGGTACATTTGCACTGATGCTGGCGTTTGGTTATTCCATCAATGCACTTTCGCTATTCGGGATGGTTCTCGCTATCGGGATCGTGGTCGATGATGCGATCGTCGTGGTGGAAAATGTTGAGAGGAATATTGAAGCAGGATTAAGCCCAAGAGATGCGACTTATCGTGCCATGCGTGAAGTGAGCGGCCCGATTATTGCGATTGCCCTGACTCTTGTTGCCGTATTCGTCCCTCTTGCATTCATGACAGGTTTAACAGGTCAGTTTTATAAGCAATTCGCAATGACGATTGCTATTTCAACTGTCATTTCAGCATTCAACTCACTTACCCTTTCGCCTGCCTTAGCTGCAATGTTGCTGAAAGGTCATGATGCCAAACCTGATGCATTAACACGTTTTATGAATCGTGTCTTTGGACGCTTCTTTGCATTATTCAATCGTGTATTCTCTCGTGCTTCGGACAAATACGGTCGAGGCGTGAACCGCGTCATTTCCCATAAAGCTTCAGCAATGGGTGTCTATGCTGCATTACTTGGTCTGACCATTGGGATTTCATATATCGTTCCCGGAGGATTTGTTCCTGCTCAAGATAAACAATACCTGATTAGTTTTGCCCAATTACCAAATGGCGCTTCACTCGACCGCACTGAAACTGTGATCCGAAAAATGAGTGATGCCGCGCTCAAACAACCCGGCGTCGAAAGTGCCGTGGCATTCCCCGGTTTATCCATCAATGGCTTTACCAACAGCTCAAGTGCAGGGATCGTCTTTGTCACCTTAAAACCATTTGATGAACGTAAAGGCGCTGATCTTTCAGCCAATGCGATTGCTGGTGCATTAAATCAAAAATATGCTGCGATTCAAGATGCTTATATCGCGGTATTCCCACCACCACCTGTGATGGGCTTAGGTACGATGGGTGGCTTTAAACTACAACTTGAGGATCGTGGTGCATTAGGTTACTCGGCCCTAAATGATGCAGCGCAATCCTTTATGAAAGCAGCACAATCCGCACCCGAATTAGGGCCAATGTTCTCGAGTTATCAGATCAATGTCCCACAATTAAATGTAGATTTAGATCGTGTTAAAGCCAAACAACAAGGTGTTGCAATCACCGATGTATTTAATACCATGCAAATCTACTTGGGTTCGCAATACGTCAATGATTTCAACCGTTTTGGTCGTGTCTATCAAGTGCGTGCTCAAGCGGATGCACCGTTCCGTGCCAATCCAGAAGACATTTCACAGCTCAAAACACGAAATGATGCTGGGCAAATGGTTCCACTCTCTTCATTGGTGAAAGTCACACAAACCTACGGTCCAGAAATGGTCGTGCGATATAACGGCTACACTGCGGCAGATATTAACGGCGGTCCTGCGCCGGGATATTCTTCAAGCCAAGCAGAGGCCGCTGTTGAACGCATTGCAGCAGAAACCTTGCCGCGTGGGGTAAAATTTGAATGGACAGATTTAACCTATCAAAAAATCTTAGCGGGTAATGCAGGATTGTGGGTATTTCCAATCAGTGTCTTACTCGTGTTCTTGGTTTTAGCTGCACAATACGAAAGCCTTACCCTTCCTTTGGCTGTTATTTTGATTGTTCCAATGGGTATATTGGCAGCACTGGCTGGAGTCTGGTTCACGGGTGGCGATAACAACATCTTTACCCAAATTGGACTCATGGTGCTCGTCGGGCTGGCCTGTAAAAATGCGATATTAATTGTCGAGTTTGCCCGTGAACTAGAAATGCAAGGTGCTACGGCATTTAAAGCAGCTGTTGAAGCAAGTCGTTTACGTTTACGCCCAATTTTGATGACCTCGATTGCCTTCATTATGGGTGTAATTCCACTCGTAACATCGACAGGTGCTGGTTCAGAAATGCGCCATGCCATGGGTGTAGCGGTATTCTTTGGCATGATCGGGGTCACGTTGTTCGGTCTATTCCTCACCCCAGCATTTTATGTCCTGATTCGTACATTGAATAGCAAACATAAATTGCATTCTGCTGCGGTACACGAAGCACCTTTACATAATCCGAATCATCAATAAGGAGGACATTTGATGAAAGCATCTACGCCAAAATGGTTATTGTCCTCACTGATAGGAAGCCTGCTGCTCGCAGGCTGCTCCCTTGCGCCTGAATACCAACCAGCACAAGTGATTATTCCTATCAAATTTAAAGAAGCAAATTCAGCACTTGAAAACGAACAATGGAAGATTGCTCAACCCGCCGATGAACACATTCGAGGTGAATGGTGGCGTGTCTTTAATGATCCTCAACTGAATGGACTTGAACAGCAAGCTATTTCAGGTAATCAGAATCTAAAAAGAGCGGCAGCAAATATTCAATCATCGCGTGCACTAAGATCAGCAGCACAAGCCGAGCGCTTACCGAGTATTGGTGCAGGTTTTGGACCGACACGCCAGAAACCATCTCCTGCATCATTAGAACTGGATGCGGATGCACAAACCTCAGCACGTACTCTATGGCGAGCACAAGCAAACGTTTCATACGAATTAGATTTATTCGGACGGATCGCAAGTAGTGTGAATGCTGCAACAGCAGATGTTCAGCAACAAGAAGCGTTGTATCACTCTGCTCTACTTGCACTTCAAGCAGATGTTGCTCAAACCTATTTTTTGATTCGACAATTGGATACCGAGCAAGTGATTTATCAGCAGAATATCCAACTGCTCACTGAAACACGCGATTTAATGCAACTTCGTTATCGCAATGGCTTAGTCAGTGAATTGGACTTTTCTCGTGCCCAAACCGAATTATCAACTGCGCAAAGTGACGCATTAAATATTACGCGTAGTCGAGCGACAGCTGAACATGCACTCGCAGTATTGTTGGGTAAAACACCAGCGGAATTCAGTTTAACAACTCAATCTGTTAATTCGGATCTCGTTGTTTTGCCTGCTGGACTTCCATCCTCTCTGCTTGAACGTCGTCCTGACATCGCTGCGGCAGAACGAGCTATGGCAGCAAATAATGCACGTATTGGTATTGCCCGCGCTGCATTTTTCCCCAAATTAGATCTCACAGGTGCACTCGGATACGAGTCAGCAAGTTTAGGGAACTTAGGGAACTGGTCAAGCCGAACCTTTTTATTAGGTCCTGTTGCGGGCACGATTTTATCTTTGCCTTTGTTTGATGGTGGACAACGTAAGGCTGGCGTTGCTCAAGCGCGTGCAGCTTATGAAGAAAGTATTGCTGGTTATCGGCAAACCGTCTTAAATGCATTTCGTGAAGTTGAAAATGGCTTGTCTGATCAACGCATCCTAGATCAACAAATACAGGCTCAACATTTAGCACTAAAATCGAGTAAGCATGCCAATCAACTGGCACATTTACGTTATCGTGAAGGTGCTGTGAGCTATTTAGATGTGATTGATTCCGATCGAAATCTATTACAACAGCAACAACGCGCTGCACAACTGAATGGAAATCGTATGCTTGCAAGCGTAGATTTAATCCGTGCTTTAGGCGGTGGTTGGGAATCTGTACCTGCTAAAACAGCTTTATAATCTTTTTAATCGATGGCACTAGATAAGTTTTAGACTCGTCTAGTGCTTTTTTATAAAACGTCCTACTTGAACGACGAAAACCCCACAACAATTATAGTTATGGAATTTCTTTTAAATTACTCAAAATAAATGTATCAAATCGATTGTGCAAAACCGACAACAAACCCAAAAGTCAGTTCTTTACACTCAAATTAATTTGAATGAACGATATCAATAAAACGATAGATACGGCCATCTTTTGGATTTTCATAGAGCAATTCCATATTCGGTCGCAAAATCTCACCTTCAATTTCAATATGCTCAATGCGTTTAAATAAAGGAATCTCTAGATCATTTACCTTGCTAATTAAAGCAATTGCAACATTTTCGGTTTCAAACTGATCCTTTACTTTGATTTGTATATTTTTCATTGAAAAAACTTCCATTTTAAAAATTTGAAAAACACAGCTGAACTAAGGTTTAAATGAAAAAAGTGACAATAAAGTGAAAATAAAAGCAGCTGTGCGATGTAAGGTTAAGTTGATTCCATAAAGGAGTCTTGTGCTAAATTTTGCAAAGAAAATATGGCAAATTACAGCTAAACTTGTCGACAAAATGGTTGTAACAAAAAATATTAACCATAATTTATATATTAAAAACATAATCTTAAACAAGAACTCGCGAGTTCAACACATGATGTCAACCTTTTTTAAAATGCATACTAGATCACATATTTATATAAATTTTTCAATTATATGTCTCTGTTTTTCATTCTAAAAACTTATAGATTTTTTAAATTCTTATTTGATTGTAGTGGCTAAAAGTATCTCAATCACTTTTTAGATGTTCACAATAGTAAGACTGAGATTAAGTGATAAATATAAAAAAAGCCACATCTGGAGAATGTGGCCAAGGGTATTGCTTTGCTTGCTACGGTGTTTGCCGTATCTTTAAATTAATGTACGAAACTTAAAGAAATCTGAATTTTTAAAGTTTTTGATTTTAATGAGCGGTTTAACTCATTTATATGCCATCATCAAGCAGCCGATTAATCATCAATACACGCTAAAACCCTGAATATTAAGGCATCTAATTTTTTGACAGATTTTAGTCTAACATGGGACATTGAGTTAAATTTTACCCTTAATATGAACTGAAGCTTAGAAACGTTTAAATACACCGAACTATTTTTCAATTCATACATCATCTGGTACAGGCATTATTGATATGGAAATCGATGAAGATTTAACTTTACGGAAAATTCAAATATTCCTCGCATTTATGCGTTATGGCAACCTTTCAAAAACAGCCGCCGAAATGCAAATCAGTAACGTCAGCGTACATAAAGCATTGCACTCTTTAGAAAATAGTCTGCGGTGTCCTTTATTCAAAAATGAAGGACGGAATTTAATTCCCCTAAAAAGTGCATATGTTTTACAAGAGAACTCACAAAAAATTGTTCAAGACATTGTTACCGCTGTAAATAAAACCAGAGAAGCAGCAGGTTTCGCAGCAAAAGTATTGCATTTAGGTTCGTTATATTCACTTACGGTCAATACCATTCCCAACGTGATTAGTGGTCTGAAGTTGAGGCGTGGTGAGTTGGATATTCAACTCTTGCTAAGCTCTAATCTTGATTTAGTTAAAAAATTAAAAACGACTGAATTAGATGCCATTATCGTTGCTTTAAATGAAACAACATCTGATGCTGATTTTGAAAGTTTAGCAATGTTTCAAGATGATATTTATTTAGCTGTGAATAAGAACTCTCCGCTTGCAAGTCTCGAAGAAATCGACCTAAGCACTTTAAAAGATGAAACGTTTTTAACCCTATCCAAAGGCTTTGCAACACGTCATGACAGTGACGTCGTATTTGAAAAAGCAGGCATAGATCCTAAAGTCTTTTTACAGGTTAGCGACATTTTCACCTTAATCAGTATGGTGAGTACAGGAGTGGGTTTAGCCTTATTGCCCGGTCGTATCTCAACCATTTATGAAAGCTCAGTCAAGTTGATTCCTTTACAAGCACCGTATCAAATCAAACAAGAAATTGGCTTGGTCTTTTTAAAGAGTAAGGAGCGAGATCCTAACCTATTGGCATTAATTGCTGAATGTCGAATGTTCGCAAGACAATACCTATAAATATTGAGGGGAGATGATTCTGTCTGAATCACCTCCCCTCATCGATTAAATCAAAATTTGTTTAACTAAAAATCGCATTTACAGTCAAGAAGAATATAGACGGTCCGAGCAAACATCCAAGTCCTGTATAAAATGTTGCAACCAATGCACCATAAGGAACTAATCTAACATCTGTACCCGCCAAACCTGCTGCTGTGCCGCTGGTAGTACCCGCCAACCCTCCAAAGACCATCGCAGAACGCGGACTTTTGAGATACATAAACTTTGCAAGCAAGGGTGTGCCAATCATAAAAAATACTGATTTAATTAGACCAATCGCGATAGATAATGCAATCACATCTGAACTCGCTCCAATAGCCGAACCCGTAATTGGCCCAACGATATAGGTCATCGCACCCGCACCAATCGTCGTCATAGACACAGGATCTTTGTATCCCAAGAACCAAGCAACCACAACGCCGATTGCAAATGGCACAACACATCCTAAAAGCAAGGCAACTAATCCAACTTTACCCGCCTTTTTTACCTCTTTAACATCAACCTCGAAAGCTGTTGAAGCAATCGCGAGATCACGAATCATTGCCCCACCCAATAATGCAAATCCCGAGAAAATTGCAATATCAGATATACCCTTTGTCCCGTTCGTATAAACACCTGCAAAATAGGCAACCACCAATCCCAAAGTGATCGCAATCGCTGAACTCTGCAATTTTCCTTTGGTTAAATATTTAGACAGTAAGTGTGAAACAAACATCATTAGCCCAGTTACCGCAAGTGCTGTTACAAGTGCATTTTTACTGAGAACCGCTATTAAAGTTTCCATCTCATAATTCCTTTATGATTTTATCGTTTTAAGCTGTTTTTTCCGTTGTTTCGATAGACCATTCATAAGTTTCATAGTCGCCACTAATACGATTTAAATATCGAATTACAAGTACTGTTCCGATTAGTGAGGCAACAGACACAATGATGCCGAGTAAACCACCAGATAGTGCCGCAACGACATTTTGACCTGCTGACATTGCCACTACGATTGGAATGTACATACCAGACCAATATAAAATTCCGAATTGAGTGACTTGTGGTAAATAGCCTTTTTTTGCCAATAGTTCTTTGGCCAATATCAGTAAAAGCATGGAAATCGCCACACCACCAACATTGGCTTTTACGCCGAGTAACATACCCAACGTATTACCAAAGTAATCACCTAATAAATGACAAATCGCTAAAATAGCTGTTCCATATATAATCATTTTAAATTTCCTCTATCCTTTGAGTTACATCATTTTTTGATTAGGCTTTATACAAAATCGTTGTCCTTTTGCATTGCCATAATCAGACTTTCAAGTTGTGTATTTTGAAAGGATAATAGTGTTCCTTCTTTAAATACTTTACGTGCTAAACCTGTTAAAACCGTTCCTGGTAAAGCCTCAATCTGTAAGCGCGCGCCTCGTTCCCAAGCTGCTTGAACAGTGTTGTGCCAATCAATCATCCGACTCATATTAAAAACAAGATCATCAATAATCTGAGTATCTGTTCTCAGTAGCCGTGCAGATGTACCACTTAAATATTGAATTGTAGGTTGCTGTGAATTGATTCCCTCCACGAAGCAAGCGAGCTGCTGTGCTTGTTTTTCCAATAACACACAATGTGATGGCACACTGATCTCTACTTTTTTCGTTATTGCACCTTGTTGGTTTGCTAATAATGCAACCCGTTGCATAGCATCCAATGATCCCGAAATTACGATTTGATTTTCGGCATTTAGATTTGCGATAAAAACTTCTGCATCTTGCTCATGAACCTCTGAAACCCAGTTTTCAACCTGAGAGCGATCAGCTCCAATAATCGCAGTCATTCCATAACCACTTGGATAAGCTTGCTGCATCAACTGACCACGTTTCGCCACTAAGCGCACACCATCTTCAAACTGAATGACATTGGCTACTGTTGCTGCTGCCCAAGCCCCAATGGATAAACCAGCGACAAACTTGGGTTGAAATCCTTGTTCCTGTAACAATGCAGAACTCACAACACCCGCGATATATAAGCAAAGTTGAACTGAATAAGTAGACTTTAAAGCCTCAGCTTGATCTAATAACATGACGTTTTCTTTTAAAACATCAGAGGCCTGTTCAAAGTACTGATTAACCAAAGGATGTTGCGGAAGATCGTGCAACATATTGGCCTTTTGAGCACCTTGCCCTGGATATACCCATATCGAGCTCATTTTGCTATTCCCTTAGCTCCAAGGATTGTCTATCAAAACAGCCTTATCATTGCGTTTTAGTAAGACATTCCCTGTTGTCCCTGCCCATTCTCTCAATGCAACACCACCTTGTGGGGTTTGTAACTGCACATCGAGTTTCATATTCAGTTCATCTAATAGTCCTAAGATATTTTGAGCATCCAACTTTGAAACTGGTTCTTGAGCACGGATTAATAAATCAATATCACTATTTTCATTCACCGTTTTCAGCCCAGTTGCCAGTTCAAAACCCACGCTTCCTGTGTATCCCCATGACAAATTGAAACCTTGCATCAAGTTATAAACAGCGGCTAATTTCCCCTGAAGATGTGGAAATTGGCTCAAATCTGTATCAATTAAACTTTCAGGTTTCACGCATTTGGTTATGGCGTTTACTGGCATTTCTAATGCCAACCGATGGCTCCGTTGCTTACCGCGTATCCCAACCGCAATATTTCTAGGATTGGTCACTGCACGTCTAACCACCACGGGTCTTTGCTCAGACACAGCTTCAACCACCCATTGCGACACATTATCTGGCAAGAGTTCTGGAGTCATTCCCCACAGCAAATCGTGAGGCTGGAAAGTGGTCATGACCATTGCTCACGTAACAGTTCACGCACGCGTTTGGATGCACTACGATTTTCAGCATTCAAGCGATGTTTTAGATCATGGGTTCCTTGCTGTTTAATATCCGCAAATGCTGCTGTTAATGCCTGTTGTATGTACTGAATATCTAAAACAGAAGGTTGATCCGCATTACTCACTTCCAAAATGTCTGATAACAATCCTAAAGAGTTATAACTCTCGATGTCATACGCCATTGGTGGAATATTGGCTGCTAATCGTTCTAACTCCTCAACGGTCCGTAAAGTCACGCGTGCCGCAGACTCTTTGCCCATCGCATGTACCATCACACCTTGATCTTTTAAGGCGAGAATACGATTTGCTTGATAGCCATGTGCTAAAAATGCACCTGACATTGATTTTCCAACCAGCAGACTAACAATCGGATGACCTGCTAAACGGGCACGCGCATAGCTATCTACAGCTCCCGCAAGCGCTTGATGAATACCGAGCACTTCCTCTCTACGACCATAAGCCTGACTTGGTACATCAACAATACATAGGATTCCGCGTTTTTCTGCACGATCTCGATCAGCTTCAATGACCTGATCAACCGCACGAGCTAATGACCATCCTTCTAATAATCCAACCTCACCTTGACGTGCCCTTGGATATAGATTCTGTTCATTATTCACGACACAAAAAACACGAGTCGGTTTACCATTTAGTTGTCCATCAGCAATAAGCAACGATGCTATTCCGCTATCAACTGCCTGAAACTGATCTGTTAAAGCACCAAACCAGTGTCGTCCTCTTGATGAGTTCTTAATTGCATTTACATCCATGTTCATGCTTTTTCTCCTCGATATAATTCTTGGACTTCAGTCGGTGAAATCTGTTGAGAGGTATCCACTTGAGTAAGCTTAGATAGATAAAATTCAGCTTGTGTACTGCGTTGCACAGCTGGAATACCTTGCGCTATAAAACTAATAATTTGTTGCTTAATTTGCTCACGATCATCTTCAACAAATGCATCAACAAGCCCACTCGCAAAACGTTGTTCACCACCCGTGATACTCCAAATAAATGGTCGATCTTTGGCGTTATACTCATTGCTACCAGCTTCTTGTTCAATTACTTGGGGGCCATTCAGACCTAAACGACCTTCTTGCGTGATGACCAAGTAACTACATAAACTTGCTGCAATTGACATTCCTCCGAAACATCCCACACTGCCAGCCACAACGCCTATCACAGGTTGATATTGTCTGAGTTCCACAATCGCGGATTGAATTTCAGCAATCGCGGCGAGTCCTAAATTCGCTTCTTGCAAACGAACGCCACCTGTTTCAAGTAACAAAATCGCAGTAGTAGGAATATTATTTTGGTTATCTTCTATCGCCAATTCCAAAGCACCAGCGATCTTAGCACCACCAACTTCACCTAAACTGCCGCCTTGGAACATGCCTTCAATAGAAATCACTACCACAGGTTTTTGCTGAATCGTTCCTTTAATAACAACTACACCATCGTCGGCTTGAGGAACAATATTTTGCTTCGGTAGCCACGGCGACATCATACGACTAAAAGGATCAAGTAACTCTTTGAAGCTGCCTTGATCAAACAAAGATTTAGCCCGTTCACGCGCATCTAGCTCAATAAAGCTTTGCTTGCTGAGTAAGTAATCAATATCAACCACGTTGCACCTCCTCAAAAGCCTGCTCTAAACGTAATCTCACCACACCAGGCGTCGCACCAAAATCATGAATATCAATATGAACTGCGGGTGTATTTGATTCTAAAAAAATTCGATCGAATAAATTTTTCCACCGTTGTTCACTGCCATCAACCGATGTCATCACTTGAATGGTGGTTTTTCCTGAATGACTTGGTTCCATCAAAATTTCTAAATCACCAGAGCCAACACAGCCCACTAAAGCTGATTTGTCTGGCGAATGACTCGCTGTAAATTCAAAATTAAGTATTTCCATTGATATATTCCCTGTTATCGAACTCAGTTGTATTGTTCAACTTCATCGAGAAACAAAAGCGTGGCCAATAAATCTGCCGCTCCGCCCGCTGATGCCCGAATGGCTAATAAGTCGCGCTCTAGTTCTTCAAGCCTTTGTTTTCCTTGAGCAGTTGAACAACCACCTAGTGCTAAAATCTGTTGAGCACCTATTTGCATCTTGTTCAAACCATTCAGTCCAGCACGATGAATCACACAGGTATCCGTAAGCTGTGCCATCATCGAAATGAGGGCATTTAAGCGTGCTTCCGACTCTGTACCACCCTGATCACGACTATGTCTTAACTGGGGCAAACCATGTTGCGTGATCATTGGAAAACCAAGTTGAGCCTGTTGTTTAGCACCATTTACACCAAATTGCTGTCTGACTTTCTCACCATGACTCGTCTTTTGTTGAGGAACGAAACGATCTTCGATCAGTGCAATTTCACTCGCTGTCGTGCAAATATTTTCAATAAAAAATGGTTGTTTATTGAAAACTCTGAGTGCTGTAGCAGTCACCACAAGTCCAATCGACCAAATCGCCCCTCGATGAGTATTTACACCTTGTGTGACTTGCAACATGCGTTGCTCACCTTGTCGCCCCAATTGCCCGATGTCTTCTCTTAACGCCTGACAAACCTGTCCATGATGCTCTGCTGCTTCTGCCATTGCTTTGAACATCGGTGCTAGACTGCGTGCAGATCGCTCCATTAGTTCAAGCGTAAGGTCATCGTGTGCACCACATCCACGTTGATCAACCAGTGCTGGTTTTGGGGTTAGATTCACTTCATCTAACAATGCCGCAACTGCCATATCAGCAAGATGCTCTGAGGTACTGAAGAAACTGGTTGTTTTTAGGATTGCATTCATTACCAGCTCCTGAATTTTGCAGGAGGCTCATATAGTCCATCTGACCAAGTCACCAAATCGGCAATATTTTTTGCGGCTAACAACTCGCGTGTCGCATCTGTTCGTCGAATTCCTAAATCCTCAGGGAACACGACTAGCCCTTCTTGGCGTAGTTTTTGTGTCTTTTTAGGATCTTGGCTTAGTCCAATTTCAGTCACACCAGCAACCGCGGCGATCATGTCTCGACGCTCTTCTAAGCTGCGCGCCTTGTATAAATAGGCAATACCTTCTTCTGTTAATAAATGCGTAACGTCATCGCCATAGATCATAATTGGCGCTAAATCCATTCCTGATTTCTTAGCCACATCCACAGCATCCAAAGTCTTAACAAATGTTGGCTTACCACCTTCTTGATAAGTTTCAACCATTTGCACAACTAACTTTTTACCGCGGGCTAAATACGTATCTGTATCCGTATTTCCTGCGACTCGCATATCAATCCAAGCAGGTGTAGCATGACGACGTCCACGAGGATCATGTCCCATATTCGGTGCTCCACCGAATCCCGCTAAGCGCCCTTTCGTTACAGTTGATGAATGCCCATCACCATCTACTTGCAAAGTTGCACCAATAAATAAATCAACAGCATACTGACCTGCAAGCTGACACATCATCCGATTTGAGCGCAATGAACCATCTCGACCAGTAAAGAAAATATCAGGACGAGCAGCGACATATTTCTCCATACCGAGTTCCGTACCAAAGCAGTGCACACTTTCAACCCAGCCTGTTTCGATTGCTGGAATTAAGGTTGGATGTGGATTGAGCGTCCAGTTTCGGCAGATTTTTCCTTTTAGGCCTAATGACTCGCCATAAATCGGCAGAATCAGCTCAATCGCAGCGGTATTAAAACCAATACCATGATTCAATGACTGTACTTGATGCTTTTCATAAATACCTCGAATTGCCATCATTGCCATTAAGACATGCACTGGTTTAATGTGTTTAGGATCACGTGTAAATAATGGTTCGATATAAAAAGGCTTATCGGAAACAACAACAAAATCGACCCAAGATGCTGGAATATCTACTCTTGGCAAATCAGTCACATCATCTACAAGTTCATTAACCTGCACGATTACAATGCCATCACTAAAAGCCGCAGGTTCAATTAGCGCTGGTGAATCTTCCGTACTTGGACCTGTGTAAATATTTCCTTGTCGATCTGCCATAAAACCTGCCGATAGCACGACATTCGGAATCAGATCAACCAATAAACGTGAATACAGTTCGATATATGTATGGATCGCCCCGATCTCAAGCAGTCCATCCTCTAGCAGCTGACTAATACGTAAACTTTGTGTACCTGCAAAAGAAAAATCGAGTTTTCGAGCAATTCCATTTTCAAATAAATCTAAATGTTCGGCACGTCCCACACTTGGCATGATCATGTGCAAGTCATGTAAAACGTCAGGATTGGCCTTTGCCAAAGAACGAGATAAAAAGTCGGCTTGTTTTTGATTATTCCCTTCTAAAACAACTCGATCTCCGGGAGCAATCAGCGTTTCTAACACTTTGATAATATCTGCTGTTGGAATGACCACACCATCTGTGTATTTGCTTGCCATTTCCAATTTTAGTTGTTTACTATGTCGACGCTTTGTCCAAAGTCGTTCTTTATGCTGAACAGAACCTTCCATGTGTATTTCCTTGGTTATGTCTTGATCTTCTCTTATAAAAAGCTTTTTCAAGTTTCCAATCAATCAACCCCATTTGCAGTTCATTAACTTCAGGTTAACAATTATTCAGGATCTACTTCTCTAGATACATCGCGTACTTTTCAATCAAAAATACATTCCATTAGAGATTTAGATTTAAATTTCCTATATTTGTGTTATGATGCTCGTTCATATATGGGGATGTTATTGGCTTCGACGCTGGTGATGAAGCTCATAGATGCATGCCGAGAGCGCATTTTCTCTCGTAAATAAAATTTGCATTTAAATAGTCGCAAACGACGAAACTTACGCTCTAGCTGCCTAAGGGCAGCTTGTCCGCTTCCTAGAATACTTGTGGTTTAGGAACCCGACCGAAGCGCACGCACACAAGTCCGTATAGAGTCAAGCCTCGGGGCTTTATACCAAACTTAGAGGATCGCACTTTGTACCCTGTTCGTCGGGTCACTTGGTGTTAAAACAATAGACGATATCTAAGCATGTAGTATTCTCGAGTGTAGTGCTGGCGGACGCGGGTTCAACTCCCGCCATCTCCACCAAAATTCGATTCGGAGCAATCCGATGAAATATATAAAAGCCTTTAAGCATTGAACTTAAAGGCTTTTTTATTTGACTCATTATGTACAATCTCATTTGACTTTTTTATTACTTCACGTAGATAAGATCAATAAAAATCTAACGAAGGTGATTCTTTATAATTAACAAATATAATTTACAAGTATGGAATGCAGCAGCCCACCTACAGAAAAAGATGCGCCGTATTTCAAAGGGAAAACATAGATCTTATGCCATTCATTCTAATGAAATCGCCATTAAACTTTGATACTTAACATAAGTTAGGAATATGAATCCAATTCTCTTTTAAATTTCATAGCAATATACCAAGACACTGTATATAGTTTTCAGGAACATCATGTTTAAAAATCTCTAATCGAAATCACTCTAGATGTTTCGATTAGAAATTTTTATTCAACTCATGTTTTAGGTATCATTTTTCTTCTAGTAAAGAAATGACGAACCAAAAAGAAAAATAAAGGAACAAAGAAAATTGAAAGCAACGTTCCGGATATCATCCCCCCTGTCACAGCGATACCAATTTCTCGTCTACTCGCAGCACCAGCTCCTGTGGAAACTGCCAGAGGTAAAACACCAGCAACAAATGCCAATGAGGTCATGATAATGGGCCTTAACCTTTGACCTGCACCCTCAATAACAGCCTCTATTAATGACTGACCTTCAGCTAGTTTTGCTGCGGCAAACTCCACGATAAGAATCGCATTTTTAGCTGAAAGACCAATAGTCGTGAGCATCGCAACCTGAAAATAAATGTCATTAACATATCCTGCAATACTTGCAGCAATAACAGCACCAATTAATCCAAGAGGAATAACAAGTAAAACGGAGAATGGAATTGACCAACTTTCATATAATGCAGCCAAACATAAAAAGATAAATATGATAGATGCCAGATATAACCAGATCGTCTGACCACTCGCTAACTTTTCTTGATAAGACAAACCACTCCATTGAAGGCTAAAGCCTTGTTGTTGATCAATTAACTGTTGCATTTTATTCATAGCACCCCCTGAACTTTCACCAGTTGCGGCAGAACCCTGAAGTTGAACAGATGAAAGGCCATTGAAACGCTGCAACATCTGCGGTCCCATTTGCCAATTAACAGATGAGAAACTAGCAAATGGCGTCATTTCTCCTGTCGTTCCTCTCACATACCACTGGCTAATGTCTTGTGGTAATGACCGATATGCTGCATCACCTTGTAAATAAACGCGTTTGACACGTCCTCTATCAATGAAGTCATTGATATAAGAGCCACCCCATGCAGTAGATAAAGTACTGCTAATATCTGTCTGCGCCAAACCGAATGCACTTGCCTTACGTTGATCAATATTAACCTGTAATTGAGACTTATCTTCGAGTCCATTTAATCGGACTGCAGCAAGGCTAGAATCTGCGGTTGCCTCTTTTAAAACTGCATTTTGCGCGGCTAATAAAGCATCTCGCCCTTTACCTTCCACATCTTGCATCCATAATTCAAAACCACTAGATTGACCAAGTCCACGTACCGCCGATGGAGAAAGAACTTGAACCCGCGCTTGTTTCATTGATCGAAAATGTGCATTTGCACGAGAAATAATTGCCTCAGCAGTATTATCTTCACCCTTACGATCATTCCAATGCTTTAGACTGGCAAATGCCATACCAACATTCTGACCACTACCAGCATTATTTCGCCCCATAACCATAAAAATAACGTTCAAGTTATCTTTCTCATTCGTCATGAAATACTCTGAAATTTGATTACCTATCTTTTGAGTTTCACCTAAAGTCGTGCCCACAGGCGTACTAAACTGAACCATGACGGAACCCTGATCTTCTTGCGGAAGGAAACCAGTATTCATTCGTGTATATTGCCATCCTAATAAAGCAGTAATCACTACAAATAAAACCATAAATATTTTAGGTTTACTGATGATCTTAGTGAGTAAATTGCGGTATTTAGATTGACTCTGATCTACTTTTTGGTTAAACCAAGTAAAGAAACGTCTCTTTTTATGCTGATGGTTTGTTGGTCTAACTAAAGTCGCACATAAGGCTGGAGATAACGTTAAGGCAACCACTGCAGAAAGCACCATCGCTGCGACCAATGTCACAGAAAATTGCCGATAAATCATACCTACGGAGCCGCCAAAAAATGCCATCGGCAAAAATACAGCAGACAAGACCATCGCGATACCAACTAAAGCACCTGAAATTTCTTTCATAGAAAGAAGTGTGGCTTCTCTTGGGTCAAGACCTTGCTCATGCATCACACGCTCAACATTTTCTACAACAACAATGGCATCATCAACCAAGAGTCCAATTGCTAAGACCATCGCGAACAATGTCAACGTATTAATGGTATAACCCAATACACTCAGAACTCCAAATGTACCTAGCAAAACTACTGGAACTGCGATAGCAGGAATTAAAGTTGCACGCCAACTTTGCAAAAATACGAACATTACGATAATAACAAGTACGATTGCCTCAGCGAGGGTCTTAATCACACCTTGAACAGAAGCCTCTACAAATGGAGTACTATCACGTGGATAGGCCACCTTTAAACCTGCTGGCATCGATGCTGTTAATCTGGAAACTTCTGCTTTAACACGTTCTGCAGTTTCAAGGGCATTTGCACCTGAAGCTAACTGAATTGACATACCTGAAGCATATTTACCATTCAATCTTGTGGTTGTCTGATAACTTTCTGCACCTCGTTCGACTCGAGCAACATCTTTTAGCAGCACCACACTACCATTTGGCTCAGTCCGCAAAATGATATTTTCAAATTGACTTACCGTTTGTAAACGTGAAAGTGCTGTCACAGTAGCATTTAAAGCTTGATTTTCTTTAGTTGGTAAAGCGCCAAGCTCACCTGCTGTAATTTGAGTATTTTGAGCTTCAATAGCTGCTCTGACATCGGATGGCATTAAGCTATAACTATTTAGCTTATGCGGATCAAGCCATATCCGCATCGCATACTGCGCACCAAATACTGTAATCTCCCCCACTCCATCTACTCGACTTAATGGATCTTGAAGTGTACTTACCATGTAATCTGATATATCAACATCTGATTTTGCACCACTTTCATCATAAAGAGCAAAAACTAACAGACTGTCTCCTTGAGACTTTGTAACGGTTATGCCCTGTTGTTGAACTTCTTGTGGTAAACGGCTCAAGGCTTGATTTACTGCGTTCTGTACCTGAACTTGAGCTGTATCTGGATTCGTATTTTGATCAAAACTCAAACTAATACGAGCCTGACCGGCTGAACTACTTGTAGAAGAAAAATAAAGTAAACCATCAATACCCTTAATTTGTTGCTCTAATATTTGAGTAACACTATCTTCAACTGTACTGGCTGAAGCACCAGGATAATTTGCTGTTACATTTACACCGGGAGGTGCAATATCAGGATATTGCTCAACAGATAAAGTGAAAATAGAAATTGCACCCAGCGCCATAATGCATATGGACAATACCCAAGCGAATATCGGACGCGCGATAAAGAAACTAGATAGCATACGAAAATTCCTCAGCGAATTGGTGTAGGTTCAACGACCAGACCAGCACTTAACCCTTGCAGACCTTCAACAACAACTTTGTCTCCAGAACGCAAACCAGATAATACTAACCACCGATTATCTATGGCTTCGCCTAAAGTAATCGCTCTTTGTTCAACTTTATTCCCCTGTACAACAACCCACACAAATGCTTCACCATCAGCATTTCTCATTTCAATCCCTTGGGGAATTAATAAACTTTTTGGACTTGGTCCTGTACCAAGTTGTGCCCGCACATACATTCCTGGCAATAAAGATTGATTGGGGTTAGCAAATGAAGAACGTAACGTAACACTACCAGTCGCTTCATCTACTGTAATATCGCTAAACTTAAAAGTGCCCTTTTCTGGATAGTTCATTCCATTATTCATCTGCAAATCAACACTTAACTCTTCAGGCTGTATTCCATCCTCTGTGAGTTGTTTCCGAAGTGCCATAAACTCATCACTGGATTGTGTTAAGTCCACATACATAGGATCTAGATTCTGAATTGTTACTAGAGCATCTACTTGACTAGACGTTACAAGAGCGCCACGTGTAATCGTTGATCGACCAATTCGCCCCGAAATTGGAGCCGTAATTTGAGTGTAATTAAGATTGGTTTGTGCAGTTTTTAGTAATGCTCTATTAACATTTACAGCAGCCTTTGCTTGTGCATAAGCAGCCCGTGCATCATCTAATTCCTGACGACTAACACCATTGACACTAATTAATTGTTCGTAACGTTCAGCTTGAAGACGAGTAGAGTTTACTGTTGCTTGAGCCAATTCGAGATTTCCTCGCGCTTCCTCAAAACTATCTCGATAAAGTGTTGAATCAATTTTATAAAGTGGTTGGCCCTTTTTTACATATGAACCTTCCTGAAAAAGCTGTGCAATGACTACCCCATTTACTTGAGGCCTGACTTGTGAAATTTCTGATGCAACTGTTCTTCCAGCTAATAGGTTGTTAGTTTCAATAGTTTCAGGTGTCATAGTCATCACGCTCACCTGTTGAATAGCTTTTTTTATAGGTTGATCTGAATCACATCCATTTAAAAAAGGGAGTAAAAGAAAGTAAAAAAAAATTTTATAACTTGAAAATCTCAAATCAGACATATCTAGAATCCTAGACCTATAGATAATTTATTTACTTTACTGTAAAATAAATATTAATCCGTTAGAAATTGTAATTATGTTGAAATTAAAAAAACCTAGAGGAAGGCCTTCAAATATTCGCCCAAAAATCATCTTAGCCGCACGTGAGCAATTTCTTGAGCATGGTTTAGATGTAAGTTTAGATAACATTGCAATTAAGGCAGGAACTACAAGACAAACGCTATATAACCATTTCCCAACAAAGACAGCACTACTTATTGAAATATTTGAAGATTTCAAAGCTGAAATGGATACTCCTTTTATTGATAATAAAAACCTAGATAAGATCAATCATTTAGATAAGTTATTGTTAGAAATTTGCCAATCTGTTCAAAAACACTTTTATGATCACGATGTAATTCGAATTCAAAGACTTCTAATTATTGCTTTAGTAGAAATGCCTGAAATTCTTGAGCAAGTCCAACAACGGACTCATGGAAGTGTTAAAAAATCTCTAATCAATATTCTCGAAAAAGCAAACAATGCTGGGATCATCAAAGTATTAAATCCTGAAGCAGCAGCAAAAGTATTTTTGGGTGCTGTTATGGGATACTCATATCCAGCAACACTAATAGGTGGTAAAACACCACCCCAACAAGAGTTTCAGCAACTTAACCAAGAAATCTGCGAAACATTTTTAAAGGCTTGGGAATATAAGACTAAGAGCTAATGCCATAATTTTAATATTCACAGTTCATTAGATTTAATTGTTTACTATGTAAAGCTTAAATCTATTGAACACCTCAATGATCAGTTGGAAAAAATATTTTATTTTGATCAGCTATCTTCGTATCACAACTTAATAATCGCCAAATTGACTAAATATTTAAACTATAGACGATAAAAAAGCCCACCTAATGTGAGCTTTTTTATTGTGATCTAATGCCTTAGATCACAGTAATCGTTTTAGCTACTGGCCCTTTCTGCCCCTCACCTAACGTAAATGTTACGCGTTGCCCTTCTTGTAGTGCTCGAAAGCCTTTACTTTGGATTTCACTAAAATGGGCAAACACTTCTTGGCCAGAATCAGATTGAATAAATCCAAATCCTTTCTTTTCATTGAACCATTTTACTGTACCATTGATTGTTTCACTCATGCCTGCTGTACCTTCAAATATCTTGTTTGAATATAAATAAAATTAGACCGTGATGCTTTCAATCAGCCTATTTTCATTTAATAAGTACTACAGCTATGTGAAATTTTTATGTCAATCGATAAAGCTGATTCACCGAAGTATAGAAGCTATTTCCATCTAAATTAAAGTCAATTTCTTGACCAGACTCTAGTAGAACTTTTTTCCCAACTTCAACCCATTTAAAACCTTCCAACGTATTTTGTTGACGTTTAAGTGGGATAATTTGTACAGATATTTCATTGCCATTCACGGCTTTGGCTATACGCCATTCATTGATAATTTTCACGACAGAATCACTCATTACTGAGCTCAAGTGATCGATTTTGATTTACTACAAGATTAGACAAATGAGAGAGGATAACAACATTTCTAGAATCTAATAATTTTAGCTTTATTTAGGGTTATTTAAGCTAATTTCATTGCCAAAGTGATTATGACCATCAGCAATATTTAAAACATCACAGAGCAAAATTCAAATAAATTGGTAGCGGGAGCTGGATTTGAACCAACGACCTTCGGGTTATGAGCCCGACGAGCTACCAGACTGCTCCATCCCGCACCAGAGGTTATGCTTTATACGCCTATAATTTCGATTAATCAAGCTTTTCACTAAAAAAATGCAAATTTAGTATATTTTACACCCAAAACCTTTAAATTGACGCTGAAAAACACTTTCCAAGTCTTTTGATTTTCCTCTCTCAAAAAGTACTTTTTGATAAAAAAATTACAATGAAAATAAAAAGTAGAAAAATAAAAAACTCGGATTAAATATCCGAGTTTTTTTTATAGTCAACAACCTATTTTCATCTAAGTTAATGTGGTGCAGGTCCACCTGAGATCGGTTTCGGTTTTGGACTCAACCAAATGAATGCACTCGCAAATATAAATACCAATGCCAAAAGCATAAATACATGGTTGGCTGATATGGTAATTGCCTCTTTATCGACTAAATTCGCAATCACACCCAGTGTTGCATCTGGAGAGAATCCATTTTGAAGCAAGCTATTTTGTACTTCTTGCGGATGTAAAGAATTAACCATTTCACTGCGTGCCACTTTGGTATGATCATCCCAAATCGTCACCGCAATCGATGCACCAATAGCCCCTGCCATGGTCCGTAAAAAGTTCATCAAACCTGCGGCAGAAGCCATTTCTGATGGTAATACCGATCCCATTGCAATATTCGACAGCGGAATAAAGAAAAACGGTACAGCAAAGCCCTGCAAAATCTGCGGCCATGCCAAGGCCATAAAGTCTGCATCGGTCACCCAAAACATACGCATGACGGTAACGACACCGAGCAAAGCTAAACCAAAACTTGCCAATGCTCGTGGATCGTATTTCGTTGCCAGTTTCGCAACGATAGGCGACATGGTTAAACTACCAAATCCCATCGTGGCGGTGAGATAACCAGCCCATGTTGCAGTATAGCCTAAATTGATCTGTAACCATTGCGGGATCAAGACAATACTGCCAAAGAATGAGCCAAAGCCAAAAGCCAGTGCGAGCACAGAAACTGCAAATCCCCGATGCCTAAATACATAGAGATTGACCACAGGATGCTTCTCAGTCAGCTCCCATATCATAAACACGATAAAGCCAACAACAGCGATCAGAGCAAGCATAATAATGCTGCTGCTATTGAACCAATCACGCTCATGTCCAAGATCAAGCATGAGTTGCAATGCGCCAATCCACAACACCAATAAGCCCAAGCCAATTGCATCAATACGTAATTTTTCAGTTTTGGTTTCAGCAACAGATAGCAAGCGTATCGCAGCTAAAACACAGAAAATACCAACAGGAATGTTAATAAAGAAAATCCAGTGCCACGACAAATTATCACTGATTAAGCCACCCAAAATCGGACCTAAAATTGGGCCAACGACAGTGGTCATTGCCCACATGCCCATGGCTTGTGAATGTTTTTCTGGAGGGAAAATACGCATGAGCAAGGTTTGACTGAGTGGCATCAGTGGACCACCACAAAGCCCTTGACCTATACGGAAAAATACCAACGTTTCCAGTGAGGTCGCTAAACCACAAAGGAATGAAAAAATAGTGAAACCAATCAGTCCAAAGACAAAGACCCGAACAGTCCCAAAGCGTCCAGCCAACCAACCAGTTAAAGGAACACAAATTGCTTCAGCCACAGCATAGGACGTAATAACCCAAGTCCCTTGTGAACTTGAAACAGCTAAGTTCCCTGTGATGTGTGGTACAGATACATTGGCAATGGTGGTATCTAAAACCACCATAAAGTTTGAGAGTGCAATAACAAATGCTGCAAGCAGTAATCGTCCACCACTCAGTTCTGCAAAAGGTGTTTGCGTTTTCATGGCTAATTACTTCGATGTAAGGTCAATATCCGCTTCCATCGACAAGCCGACACGCAGTGGATGTTCAGCAAGCTCTTTTGGATCTAGAGAAATACGTACAGGTAAACGCTGTACCACCTTAATCCAGTTACCAGTTGCGTTCTGAGCCGGAATCAAAGCAAATGCGGCGCCTGTACCGCCAGAGAAGCCTTGAACTACACCGTGGTAAACAACATCATCACCGTATAAATCAGATTTGAGTGTAACTTTCTGCCCTGCTTTTACTTTCGCAAGTTGGCTTTCTTTATAGTTCGCATCAACATAAAGCGCAGCAATAGGAACCACTGACATCATCACTGTACCGGGTGCTACACGCTGTCCAATCTGGATATTTTTACGTGTTACAACACCATCGACTGGTGCTCTTATCACAGTACGATCTAAGTCCAATTTAGCTTGTTCAACATGGGCTTGAGCAACCAAAACATCAGGTGTAGATGATTCATTGACTCCTTGAATCAATGCTTCATTTGCGGCCAAAGTACTTTCAGCTGCTTTACGGCTTGACGTTGCTTGAGCCAATCCAGCCTGAGCTAAATCCAAACTTGCTTTTGCTGTTGATACAGCACTTTGTGCTTTACTCAATTCTTCTTTTGAAATTGCGCCAGAAGCTGCCAGTTCATTACGGCGTTTTAATTCTAGCGTTGCACGATCAAAATCAGCTTGTGCTTTAGTTACTTGTGCTTGGGCACTAGTAATTTCATCATTACGAACCACAACTTGCGAGTTAAGTGAGCTGCTATTTGCCTGACTCTGTTTGTATTGACGTTGCGCTTTTGCCAATTCAGCTTGAGCTTGTGCCAATTGAATTTTGGCATCACGCTCGTCAATGCGAACCAGTACATCACCCTGTTTCACTTGTTGCGTATCTTTAACCAAAACATCGGCAACTTGACCATTCACCATCGAAGTGATTTGTGCAGTTTCCGCCCCTACATAAGCGTTATCTGTGGTCACAGAATGATTGAAGAAAATCGCCCAAATGCCATACAAAATTGCTGCAAGAATAAGAATGAGTGCAAAAAATCCTAAAAACTTTTTACGTTTTGCTTTCATTGCATCATCTGATACCGAATTTAAAGCAGCATCTTGTTGATTTGCTTGGGCGTCACTCATAAGTTATTCCTGAAAATTAAAGAAAATTTTAACTTTTGGTTTAATCAGCCGATCAGTCTATTTTTAAAAACTTAACCGAATGTTAAAACCATAGATCAAAATTCGAGCAAAAAATTTAAAAGCATTCTAACGACAAAAAATCACATAGCGAGAATAAAAAAAATAACTGGTGCGTTCAATTCTTATATTTTGATAATTATTTTCGGCAAAACTTATATACAAATATAAAAAAAGCGTCTGAGACGCTTTAATTATTGGTCTATTTTTTTAAAATGCATATGAAGCGATTGCTGTTGCAATTGGTTTCCCTTCATCATTGACCATCGTCATTCTCATCGTGCAACCTTTACGTCCTAAACGTAAAGTTTCTGCTCGAGCAATAAAATATTTTCCACGACCCGGCGCAAGATAATCCACACGCATATCAACTGTCGCCAAACGTGACACTTTTTTGATGGTATCGGGTAAATCCTCAGGTGTTGCACGGCGATAGAGCTGTTCCATAGCAACCACACCACCAATGCTATCTAACATTGTTGCAGCAACTCCACCATGTAGAATTTGAAATGCGACATTCCCGACCAACTCAGGCTGCATTTCAAAATATCCTTCGATCTGATCATCAACGACACGCATGACCATGCCACTGTACTTAAAAAAAGGACAGGCATTAAATGCTTTACAAAGCTGCTTCAAGACCACGTCATGATCTGCCTTTGCACCTAATTGAATATTTCCAGTCCAGTTTCTCTTTACATCATTCATACGCTGCTAACATCCAAGGGAACGATAAATGCCCCATTATTTTGCACAAACTTTAAAATATGGGGCTACAATAGCTAGGTTTTTCAATTGATCTAAGCCGCTAAGTTTTCTCCCCTAGCATGACTTAAATGATTCAATTATTCCTATAGTGTAATACTGAACATCGAGATTGTTATGACTTATACGTTCAATCGCCCAGCTTTCCCAGCGACGCGCATGCGCCGTATCCGTAAAAATGACCAACTTCGTGCCATGGTCAGCGAAACACAACTCACAGCAAATCACCTGATTTATCCAGTATTTGTATTACCGGGACAGCAACAAACGCAAGACATTCCAAGCATGCCAAATGTGCAACGCTTATCAGCTGACTTGCTGTTAAAAAAAGCAGAAAGCTTATTGGAACTGGGCGTATCAAAGCTTGCATTATTTCCAGTCACGCCACAAGAAGACAAAAGCCTAACAGCGGAAGCGGCATGGGATGAAAATGGTTTAGTACAAACAACCTGTCGCTTACTAAAAAAAGAATTGCCAGAAATGGTACTCATTACTGATGGTGCACTTGATCCTTATACAACACATGGTCAGGACGGTATCATTGATGATACAGGTTATGTACTTAATGACGAAACAGTTGAATGCCTCGTAAAGCAAGCACTTAGCCATGCAGCTGCGGGTGCAGATGTTGTTGCACCAAGTGATATGATGGACGGTCGCATTGGTGCGATTCGCCAAGCACTTGAACAGAATAATTTTATTTATACCAATATCATGGCGTATTCAGCTAAATATGCCTCAAGTTTCTACGGTCCATTCCGTGATGCAGTTGGTTCTGCCAGTAATCTAAAAGGCGGCAATAAATATAATTACCAAATGGATGTCGGCAACCGTGCAGAAGCACTGCATGAAATCGCCCTTGATATTCAAGAAGGTGCGGACATGGTGATCGTCAAACCAGGTATGCCTTATTTAGATATTGTCCGTGAAGTGAAAGATACTTTTGGTGTGCCAACTTTCATCTATCAAGTCAGTGGTGAGTACGCCATGCTTGCGGGTGCGATTCAAAATGGCTGGTTATCTGAAAGTGTCATTTTAGAGTCGTTAATGTGCTGCCGTCGTGCTGGTGCTGATGGGATTTGGACGTATTTCGCTGAAGATGCAGCGCGTAAACTGAAAGAGATGAAATGATTGATCTGATTTTGGTATAAAACCTTATACTGAAATTGGATACTCGGAAACGTCATCCGCAATTGTTTGAGACAGGACAACATTAAAAGAATGATGTTTCTGCGATTAACTAAACGAGTTGATGGTAAACAACGAGTTTTGCGGATGACAATGCCTTTGCTCTTACGAAGCTTCAAACGCTTCTCAGGGCAAACCAAAGTAAGTCTAGCTGAAGGCTAAGCATAGAATAGATTGAGAACTCGGCAAGACTCCGCCGTATTTATTCTTATTAATTTAGATCAAATTTGGGCGCTCACCCAAATTAAGCAAATAAAACTGGTTAACATGCATATTGCCATCATTGGTGCGGGTATCAGCGGATTAATGACCGCATTAGAACTTGTTGAACAAGGCTGTTCAGTCGACATTTTTGATCAACAGCAAGCGGGGC
This sequence comes from Acinetobacter sp. COS3, assembly GCF_000475335.1. Taxonomy (NCBI): domain Bacteria; kingdom Pseudomonadati; phylum Pseudomonadota; class Gammaproteobacteria; order Moraxellales; family Moraxellaceae; genus Acinetobacter; species Acinetobacter sp. COS3. Next base: position 42,807 of record NZ_AXCD01000056.1, on the reverse strand, counting down.
GAGCTGCTTCTTGGGCAGGTGGAGGAATCCTTTCTCCGATGTACCCTTGGCGATATGCACCAGAGGTCAATCAACTTGCTCAATATGGTAAATCCCTCTACCAAAAGTGGAATGAAAAGTTGCTGCCGATTACAGGAATCGACTTTCAAATCCACGATACAGGTATGCTAATTTTCGATCAGGAAGACTTTAACGTTGGTCTTGATTATGCAACTCAATTTAATGAACCTATGCAACAGGCTCATTTATTAAATAGAGAAAAATTAGAACATGTTAATCCGCATATTTCAGCACAATTTCAACAAGCGATTTATTTCCCACAATTGTCCAATGTACGTAATCCACGATTATTGCAATCACTGATTCGCTATTTAAAACAACATCCCCTCGTTCAATTTTTTGAACATTGTCCAATTGAAAAGCTACTGATTCAAAATCATAAAGCACAAGGCATACAACTCAATGACGGACAGCATTTTTATGCAGACCATGTGGTACTGGCTTCAGGCGCATGGAGTCAGCATTGGCTAGAACAACTGCAACGAGAAATTCCAGTTCATCCAGTTCAAGGGCAAATGCTATTATTCAAAACACCCGAAAACTGGTTACCTACCATGTGCATGAATCGTGTGATGTATCTGATTCCTCGCCAAGATGGGCATATCGTATGTGGCTCAAGCATGGCGGAAGTTGGTTTCAATACAAGTACCGATAGGCAAACGCAACAGAATATTTTAGACGCTTGCTTAGAAATGGTGCCCGAACTTGCGCAGTTTCCAATTGTAAAACGTTGGGCTGGTCTACGTCCAAGCTCGCCTAAAGGTATTCCTTATATTGGTCAAATGCCTGATATCGAAAACCTTTGGACAAACTTTGGACATTTTCGCAACGGACTATGTATGGGTTCTGGCTCTGCCCTTTTACTACGCCAATTGATTTTAGAACAAAATACCATTGTCAATTCCAGCGCCTATTCACCTAGCCGCTTAGAAAAAACATTATTGATGACGAGCTAAAATGTCTTTGAGGGCTGATTCAAGTGTTGGATATTGGAATTGAAAACCATACTCAACCAAAGCTTTGGGTTCAACAAATTGACCATTTAAAATCAATTGAGACTGTTCACCTAACATCAATTCAAAAATACATTTAGGCATTGGCAGTAGCGGCTTACGCTTTAAAATTTTTGCCGCAACTTTTACAAATTGCTGCTGATTTGATTGCTCAGGTGCAACCAAATTATAGACTTTTTGTGCTTGATCAGATGTGAATAAAAATTCGATTGCGCTAAGCACATCTTGGATATGAATCCATACAATCGGCTGTCTTCCAGATGCAATTCGCCCCACGGTATTTAAACGAATGGGCAGTAACATTTGCGGCAGAATTCCACCACGACCAAACACAACCCCCAAACGAATGATTTTGGTGTTTTTTGCAGTGAATTTGAGCGCCATTTGCTCCCATTTTTGGCAAAGTTCAGACATAAATATAGCTTGGGGCGGTGTATTTTCATCGCAACTTACCGCCCATTGTTCATTTGGATCAATGCCGTAATAACCAATTGCAGAACCAGAAATAATGCACTTGGGGAAGATTTGATGTACATCTAGCCATTCATACAGCTTTTGCGTCATTGCAACACGGCTTTCAATCAGCTGTTGTTTACGATTTTCAGTCCAACGCTTAGCGCCTATATTCTCCCCTGCTAGATTTACAACATAATCAATTTGTGTCGTCTCTATTTGCTCAAAATGATTCACCCAATACAGATCAGGATGATCCGATGATTTATTCCTTTGCCGCGTCAATGCGATGACTGTATATTGTCTTTCCAATAAATAAGCTAAAAGATGAGAACCAATAAAACCACTTGCTCCCGTCACCAATACAGTCAATTTTTGCATCTCACGACCTATCAAAAATTATGTGTATTTGTAGTCTTAGCAAAATAAAAGTGAATTACAAGTGAACTTTTTTAGTGCGTATTAAACATCTTGTTCGCCATTCGTTGAGCTTGTGGACCATAAAACCAAAAAGTAATCAGAAATAATGGAACGGCAATGACGAACCACATGGCTAAAACTGTCAATAAAAATGCAGGTTGTTTTAAATACAATAAAAAGTTCTGCCAAATTTCAGGGTCTTTACGTGCAAAGATAAATAAACCAAGCAATAAACCACAAGCGTTATACCCCCAAAAGATCAAAGTAAAGCCCAGTGTTAATCGTTTTTTCTCTTGAGGTGTTGGCGCACGACGCTGTTTTTTTAGAAATCTGAATAAAACAAAAATTATCGCGATCAAATAAGGAATCGCTGTTAACACACCGCCTACACTATTTGGTAAAATTGCAGCCAAGATACCAGCTATCAAAGTTGCAAGCAGACAAATAATAAAAAACCAAATATAGTACAAACGCAATGAAATCATAAAGATAAACCTAATAGAATCGGCTTTGAAAAATAATTATAAATTTTTTTCTCTTTTTTTTCATTTTTATGTCAACCAATCCTCATCGAGCAGCGTTATATAGGGTACAAGGTCGCAGCAACCGAATGTTCATTGCACGGCATCCGCAATATTTTTCGGTGACCTTTCATTATGACTCTCCATCTTTGGCAAAGGTTTTGTTAGCAGCCAAAACCTTTAATAAAGATTTTGACCGACGATTTCTCATCACTCGAATCGTCGGTTTTTATTTTTTATCATCAACAAAAATAACAAGGATAAAAATATGAATCATCTTATTTATTTTGAAATTCAGTCTTCAAATCCAAAGCGTGACATCCATTTTTATCAATCTGTGTTTGATTGGCACTTCGAAAAAACTGAGGGGCTTCCAATTGAATATTACCGTATCGAAACATCTGGAATTCACGGTGGTCTATTACAACGTCCTGTTGCCATACCACCTATGGAATGTGGTACCAATGCCTTTACTTGCTCCATTCAAGTTGAAAACTTTGATGAAACGGCAAATAAAATCTTAAATTTAGGCGGTACTGTTGCTATGCCAAAATTTGCGATTCCAAATCGTTGCTGGCAAGGCTATTTTGTCGATTTGGATCACAATGTATTTGGGATTTGCGAGGTCGATGAAAATGCCAAATAAACCTGTCATCCCAATATGTTATATGACCAATCAGAAAAACTTAAACTTCATTTTCCTTTAAAATCAGGTAGTCTTCTTTCAAGCATAGCCCTTACACCCTCTTGGGCATCTTGAGATGAAAATAACGGTTTGAGATAACTATCCATTTTCTGAAATGCAAACATCTGTCCTTCGGTTACAGCATCGGTTGCTGATGCCAATAAGGCCTGTACTGCCAATGGTGCGGCAATACAAATTTCTTGTGCCACCTCGATAGCGCGATCTAGCTGTTTACCTTTTTCAACGATCTCTGAAAGCAAATTAAGTTTATCTGCTGTTTGAGTGTCAAAGGTCTTACCCGTTAACAAATATGGCATCGCTTTTTGCCAGCCTGCTGCTTGTACAAATCTTACCGTCGCTCCACCAAATGGCATAATTCCACGTAATACTTCAAGCTGTCCAAATATGGTGTCTTCACTTGCAATCACTACATCAGCATTGAGCATTAACTCAACGCCTGCGGTATAACAAAAGCCTTGTACGGCGACAACAATAGGTTTCGTTCTATGTCGTCCACTCACACCCCAAGGATTTACTTGACCTTCCTCAAAATTAAAAATTCCTTGTGGAATTTTCGGTTGTAATTCGACCAGATCTAAACCCGCAGTGAAATGATCACCATGTGCAAAAATCACGGCGCAACGCAATTCAGGATTATTTTCATATTCAGTTAAGGCTAGGGATAAATCGGCAATCATATGACTGTCAAAAGCATTACGCTTTGCGACCCGATCTAAGCCGATCAACATAATATGTCCCATTATTTCTCGGCTTACTTTTCCTAAGCTCATTTTATTTTCCTCTTTGTAATCATCATCTCGGTAATAAACTAATTGATGGTTTAAATATCTTCAATGTATGTCTTGTAGATTTTTTGGCTTAAACACAACTCTTTGTTTGATTTAATTAAAAGTATTTCAATCATCATATTTTAGGTATTTTTGCATTGATTAGGAAAATGAATAAACAGTGATTTTTTTAATAGAAACTTCATTAGATACTGATTTAATTTAGCTTTTCAAAATTTAGCTCGATAAAATCAATATAAAAATATGTCTGAATTCTCAAACTAAACGGATCAACTTTTAACTTCGCCTGACCATTTCAACCATGTGCACTGATTTGTCGCATCATCATTTTGACGTTATTATAGTCAATATGAAGAAAATGATGTCGAGCAAAGCACACACTTATTCTTATAGATTCAAACGCATTATCATCTATCAATGATGTTATACGAACCCTCTATCGACTTAAAAAATTTAAGAAAAATATCGAAAGGAAAGGTTTTGTATGACTTCCACTACAGAAACAAAAGGATTTTTTAAAACAGCAATCTTACTTCCTGTTTTTATTCCAGCCGTTATCGTCATTGTCTTCGTGCTATTTGGAACAATCAGTAATCCAGAATTAGCAGGTCAATTTTTCTCAGAAGTTCTTAACTATGTAACCCATACTTTTGGTTGGTTCTACATGTTAGCCGTCGCAACATTTCTTATTTTTATTGTTGGGATCGCAATGAGTAGCTGGGGAAATATCAGATTAGGCCCTGATCACGCTGAGCCAGAATATAGTTTTTTATCATGGTTCGCGATGCTATTTTCAGCAGGTTATGGTATTGCGCTTTTATTCTTTGGGGTGGCCGAACCTGTTTTGCATTTTAGTCAGCCACCTCAAGGGACACCAGAAAGCGTAGATGCCGCCAAACAAGCCATGCAAATCGCCTATTTCCATTGGGGTTTCCATATTTGGGCCATCTATGGCGTGGTTGGCTTATCACTTGCCTATTTCACTTTTCGTCATGGCCTACCACTGGCGATGCGCTCAACGCTATTTCCCTTAATTGGAAATCGCATTAATGGCTGGATGGGACATACCGTTGATACCTTTGCAATTTTAGGCACTTTATTCGGGATTGCGACTACCTTAGGATTATCTGTAACGCAAATTAATACAGGGATGAACTACTTATTCCCTTCTATTCCAATTAGCACGCCTGTGCAGATTGCAACCATTTTAATTATCACGCTGTTGGCAACTTTTTCCGTTGTTGCAGGTATGGATAAAGGCATTAAGCGACTCTCCATTATTAATATTGGACTTGCTGTTGCGCTCATGTTGTTTGTATTTATTGTTGGCCCAACCTTATTTATTTTACAAACATTTGTTGAAAATACAGGGAGCTATCTCAGTAATTTAGTTGAACGAACTTTTAGTTTACAAGCCTATACCTCAAATGACTGGATAGGAAACTGGACTTTATTCATCTTTGGCTGGACGATTTCATGGGCGCCATTTGTTGGTATCTTTATTGCGAAGATTAGTCGTGGACGAACCATTCGACAGTTTATTGTTGGGATTATGCTCATTCCAACCTTTTTTACATTCTTATGGTTTTCCGTCTTCGGTGATACCGCTCTGCATTTGATTATGGTCGAGGGTTATCGCTCACTGGTGCAAGATGTTCAACAAGATAAAGCAATTGCCTTATTTAAGCTCTATGAACATTTACCACTCACGTCTTTATTATCCTTTCTCAGTGTTATTTTGATTATTACGTTCTTCGTCACCTCAGCAGATTCAGGCTCATTAGTGATTGATTCCCTTGCCTCTGGCGGGGTAACAGATACTCCGATTTGGCAACGTATCTTCTGGTCGACCACACAAGGATTAATTGCTTCAGCATTACTACTTGCTGGTGGTTTAACTGCTTTACAAACGGCCTCTATTGTCAGTGCACTGCCCTTTACCATCATCATGTTGATTGCAATTGTTGGAATGTGCCGAGCCTTGGTGATTGAACAACATCGCAATGCAAGCTTAACTCACCATCAACCGACCCAACACGCCCCTGAAAAAAGTGATGATACAGAATCCTTAATTCAACGTCGTCTACACTGTCTTGTAACGTTCCCAACTCAGCAACAAGTGAGTCAATTTATCGCAACGACGGCTTATCAAAGTATGGAAGCAGTAAAACAAGGTTTCCAAGACAAAGATTGGCCATTTGAAGTGATTTACGATGAAGTCAATACGCGAGTACAACTCAGACTATCCGAACTCGATAATGTTGAATTTATCTACGAGATTAGGATGTGTGAATATACGATTCCAAGCTATATGAAAGACTTGAAGCGTAAGGAATACGCTGATCAAGAAAAATATTATCGCGCTGAGGTTTTCTTACTTCGTGGTGGTCGAGCGTATGATGTTTATGGTTTTGATCAAAGCTCTCTCATCAATGATATTTTAAATCAGTTTGAGAAATATCTTCACTTCTTGCATATTTCACCAAGCACTTTACCGTGGAAAATGGAAAGTGATATGCATCATTAATCTGACAGCAAAATGCCCTAAATTATGTAAATAATTTGGGGCTTTTATTTTTATGGTTTTGATCTTCCCTCACACATTCAGATAACACGATCCTATTTTAAGTACCAATTTATGCTACCTTATCCCTATTCAAAAATAGGGATTTTCTATTTCATGACTGTGCGTTTTTTTCATACGTCTGACTGGCATTTGGGACAGTTTTTTTATAACCACTCACGCCAATATGAACATGAACAATTTCTTGCATGGTTACTGGAACAGATCAAAATAAAACAACCGCATGCGCTATTGATCGCGGGTGATATTTTTGATGTCATCAATCCCAGCTCACAAGCACAAAAACAACTTTATCAATTTCTCGCAGATGCGCATGATCTTGCGCCACAAATGCAAACTTTAATGATTGCAGGTAATCATGACTCAGGTTATCGCATCGAACAAGTTGAGCCTTTATTAGAAAAATATAATGCCAAAACCGTCGGCGTGATTCGTTGGAATCAAGACAAAAGCCTCGACTTGGAGCGTTTAATTTTACCGATTTATGATGAGCAAAAACAGATTGTGGCATGGTGTATTGCCCTACCTTTCTTGCGTTCAGCAGAAATCACTGGGTTTAATGAACACACCAACAACAGCCAAAATGCGATTGCTTATTTACATCAACAATTAATCGAAGAAGCTAAACGTCGTAAAACCGATGACCAAGCACTAATTTTAATGTCACATGCACATATGCAAGGTGGAGAAACCTCTGATTCAGAGCGACCAATTATTATTGGCAATGAAGAAGCACTTTCGACTGCTTTATTCGACGACAGTATTGATTATGTGGCACTTGGGCATTTGCATAAACCACAGAAAGTTCAACATCCGCATATTCGCTATAGCGGCTCACCGATCCCACTTTCATTTAGTGAAATCAACTACAAGCACCAAGTAGTTGATGTCACAATTGACTCAGCAAATGTTGAAAATAAATTTTCTTTTGAAGCCATTGCGATTCCACGATCAATTCAGTTGCATAAAATCAAAGGCGAATTAAATGAAATCATGCAGCGTCTTAAAAACTTGCCCAACGCTCCCATCGAAAACATTGACCATCGTGAATATGTCGATATCGAATACCACACCGCTACGCCACCACAACCTAATTTAAGACAACAATTTGAAGATGCGCTCCCTAAAGATCGTTATCGCTTAGTACGCATTTCAAGACAGTATTTGTCTACTGAAAACTCAACTGAAACTAAGCAAAGTGTCAATTTAGAACCGCCAACACCTGAAAAGCTTTTCCAGCAAATTTGGGAGAAAAAAGGATATGACAATGATAGTGAAGTGATCAAAGACTTTATAAGCCTCGTTGCTGAAGCACAAAAACAACTTGAAGATGATCAGACTGTTTAAGGATTTGCCGTGAAAATTTTATCGATTCGACTTAAAAATTTGGCATCACTGGCAGGTGAACATTTTATTGATTTTGAAAGCGAGCCACTTGCAAGTGCTGGTTTAATTGCCATTGTCGGAAAAACGGGCGCAGGTAAATCTACACTACTCGATGCAATGTGTTTAGCTTTATTCAATCAAATTCCCCGTCTTAAATCGAGCGATGGCAAACTGGTCGATGTTGATGGTTCAGAGCTGCTGACCAACTCCCCTTTGACAGTATTACGTCGTGGGACGGGACATGGTTTTGCTGAACTGTGTTTTGTTGCTCAGGATCAAAAACATTATCAAGCACGTTGGGAAATTAAACGTGCCCGTGAAAACCCGAATGGCAAACTACAAAGTGTACAACGGTCATTAAAATGCCTGACTGATGGTGTGGTGATTGCAGATAAAACCAAAGCCGTAGAAACCCATATTCAACACATTACCCAACTCAGTTTTGAACAATTCACCCGTGCCGTGTTACTCGCGCAATCCGAAGTGACCGCATTTTTAAAAGCACGTGATAATGAACGTGGTGAATTATTAGAATATCTCACCAACTCCAGTATTTTCGCCAAGATTGGACAACTCGCTTATATCAAAACCAAAGAAATCGCTGATCAACGAAAGCAATTGGAAAATGTGTTAGGTCATATTGAAATTCGTTCTGATGAAGAAGTTGCTGAATTACAGAACCATTTTCAACAAAAACAACAGCAGGTTCAACAGCTTGAAATTGAAAAAAATCACCTCAAACAACAACAGCAATGGTTTGAGCAACGAGATAAAATCAACAATGAAATTGGATTAAAACAACAACAGTATGATCAGCAACTTAAAGCACAAGAAACCATTACCAAAGATCGCCAATTACTGGGTCAATTAGAACAGTTTGCTGAGATACGCCCTGTTGTATTTCAAGAGCAACAGTTGCAAAAAACATTGCAACAACTCGAAACAGCATTTCAACAACGGCGACAAAGTTTTACAGCATTATCGGCTCAGTTCGAACAAGAGAAAAAACAATATACTCTGGCTGAAACTGCATTAAATCAATTTCAAGATTTCGAAAAAAAGCATCAAGTTGAACTAATGCAAGTTCGGAAGTTTGTGCAGGAGCGCGACTATATTGCTGAAGAATATAAAAAAACCAAAACTCGACTGACTCAACTGGAAAGCCAGCAGCAACCACTCATTGAGCAACAACAACAGCTTGAACAACGCATTAAAAATTTAATTACGCAACATACGACCTGTTTAGAACAGTTAAAATACAGTGCTCAATACGCGCCTTTAGATCAAGGTTTAAATGCTCATATTCAACAACTCAAGCAATTTATTCAGCAATATCAAAAAGTAGAAAATGCGCTCGGTTCTATCCAACAAGCACAAGCGAAACTTGAGCAAGATCAAAATACATTCGACAGTTTAATCGCGAAATTTGGCACAACCCAACACATTGAACAGCGTATTGAGCAGCAATTGAAATCAAAAGAAACTCAACAGCTTCGCCTTAATCAATTGGATGTAATTCAACAAAAACTTCAGCAGTATTTTGAATTAAAAAATGAAGTTGTTTCTTTTCAAAACAAATTTGACGCTGCGCAAAATCAATCTCAACAGCTAGAACAACGCAGCAAAAAAACTGAGCAGGATTATCATGCTGCTAAAACTGAACGTGAGAAACTACAACAAGTTTTGCAACAACAACGTCTACTGCATGCTGAAAATATTGAACATCTACGTGCTGAACTCAAACCCGGCGAAGCCTGTCTAGTCTGTGGCAGTACCGAGCATCCTTATCGTGATGATGAAAGCCAAATCTCTAAAGCGCTGTATGAACTACAGCAACAACAAGAACAACAAGCAACTCAACAAGAACAACAGCTTTTCCAGCTTTGGCAAAAAACACAACAACAATTCACCCAAAGCCATACTGAACAAACTCAATTGCAACAGCAGTTGCAGCAATTGAATGAAAAAGTAAAAGCACATGATCAGGTGCTACAACAGCATGTATCACAGACGAATATTCAACTCGATTTCAATCTCAGTGAGCATGACATCACGAATAAGATGCAAACATTCATTTTAGAGTCGACGCAGGCTCAACAACAGCTTGAAAAGGAATTACAACAACTTAACCAAGCCAATAAAGATCAGCATACGCTCAATCAAAATATTCAGAATACCCGTCATCAACTCCAAACCATAGAGCACTTACAACAACAGATTCAGCATATCGTGGACTGTCTCAATACAGACGATAAAACTTCATGGTCTAAGCAAGGCGTGTCATTCTCACAACAAGTCTTACAAGCATTGCAACAACGCAGCCAACAAATAGAACATGCGGAATCACTCACCAAACAGAAAGACCAATTCGATCAGCAGCTAATTTTATTAAAGAGCAATTTGGTAGGACTTACCACTCAACAAGTTGAATGTGCACAACAGCTAAAAGACATCGAAATTAAAGGCAAACAAAATACTGATGCTGCCAATCAACTAATCTTGACCATGACAGGTTCAACTAAAATCAAAGCCAATGAATGGTTACAACAGCATGATCAACAACGTCAGCAATTACAAAACCAATATCAGCAGTTAAAGCAGAGTTTTGAACAGGCTCGTCAAAATTTTGAACAACAGAAAAACGTACTCGATCAACTCAAATCACAACAGCAACAGAATCATGCGTCTTCGGAACAATGTAAAACTGAAATTAACAGTTGGTTAGCTCAACATCAAAATTTTGCAGAAGATCAACTCAACGAATTAGTTGCGATTTCATCAGCTCAAGAACAGCAGATTCGGAGTGCAATACAGCAAGCAGATCATACGCTCAGTGAAGTAAATTCTGCACTAAGAACTATCCAAGAACAGTTGAATACACATCTTCAATCAGAACCGAATATTCAGGTTGAACAACTCACTGAATTGATAAATACCAATCAAGAAGTTTTGCAGCAAGCAACAGATCAGCGAGATCAATTAAAAGTTCAACTTGAGTTACATCAGCGTAGCATTGAGAAACAAAAACAATTTGCCGAGCAAATCCAGCAGGTTCAACAGCAAGAACATCGCTGGAATAAAATCTCTAGTCTGATTGGCGATTCAAAAGGTAAAGAATTCCGAGATTTAGCACAGCAATATAACTTAGATATTTTGCTCGAATATGCCAACCAACAATTAGCGATGTTGTCTCAACGCTATACATTAAAGCGCTTGGATAATTCGCTAAGTCTCGCCATTATCGACCATGATATGGATGGTGAAACTCGTTCTGTGGCTTCATTGTCTGGTGGTGAATCTTTCTTGACTGCCTTGGCAATTTCTTTAGCGATTGCCAATATGGCTTCTGGTTCAATGAAAATCGAATCTTTATTTATTGATGAAGGCTTTGGGACTCTCGATGCATCTTCGCTTCATATGGTGATGAATGCGCTTGATCAACTACAAAGTCAGGGCCGAAAAGTGATTTTAATTTCCCATATTCAAGAAATGCATGAACGGATTCCTGTACAGATTCAGGTACAACCCATTGGTTCAGGTTCAAGTCGGGTTGAGGTGATTGGATAGATTTAATAATTCATATGGAAAATAAAAGATGGAACAAAATAATTCGTTTCAATTAATACCAATATTCAACCGTATTTCGAATCAAAAAATTGCGGAATACGGTTGCTTATACTGCTTAGAAACAAAAGAGTATGCTGTTCTATGCACTAACTTTTACAGTCCCTCTTCCTCAAATGAAGATCATGCTTATTTCAAGAAACAGACTATTGAGTTATTACTAGAAGAGTCTCCTCAGATTCGTTGTAAATGGTTCTCTTCAATTGAAGAAGCCATTGATGAACACGATTTAGAGTTTATTTAGTTACTATTTCAGATTGAAATCATTTATGAGTAAATTTTATGATGCTTGAATAACCACAATACCGAACCCTAATGAATCAAAAGAAAGCCGTTATCTTTGATCTTGATCAAACCATACTGGATAGAACAACCTCCTTAATAAAATTCTTAAGTTGGCAGATCAATTTTTTTCAATTAGTTCCTACTATGAAAAAGGAGCTATTCATTCAGCGATTTCTTGAACTTGATGATAATGGCAAAGTTTGGAAAGATCGTGTTTATGAACAACTCACTCATGAGTTTTCAATTGATCATGTTTCAAGAGATATCCTATTAGAAAGCTATATAAATGATTTTAATAAATTTTCATGTTGCTTTGAACATATTGAAAAAACGATGACCCAATTAAAACAGCAAGGATATTTAATTGGCTTAATTTCTAATGGTAGAACACCTTTTCAAGAACATAATTTTTATGCCCTAGGTCTGACAGAATTCTTTTCTAGTATCATTGTTTCCGAGGCTATAGGATTTCGGAAGCCTGATCCTAGAATTTTTCTCTTGTCTTCTGCACAGCTTGATACACCACCACAAAATTGTATCTTTGTAGGCGATAATGAAATAGCGGATATACAAGGAGCAAAGGACGTTGGCATGAAAACCATATTCTTTCACCCTATTCCAGAAGTTAAGTCATTTATTGCTGATGCTAACTTACATGATTATGCAAGACTCGTTGAAATTCTGGAAAATCTCTAGCCATACTTTCAAGCGAATATCAGCAAATAATCATTTTAGCTTTTGGTTGAATAATCTCTTGCACCAAATAGCGCCGTCCCTACTCTTACCATCGTTGAACCAGCTGCAATTGCAGCATCTAAATCAGCAGACATCCCCATACTTAAAGTATCCCAGTCTTGTGGCTGTGCATGTTGAGATTTTACTTGCTCAAATAAAACTTTGGCATCTGCAAATGCAGCATGATTTTCAGGCGTAGGAATCACCATCAAACCACGTAAACAGATATTTGGAAGTCGGCTAATTTGTTTAACTAGCTCACTAACCTCTTCTGGCTGACAACCATCTTTGGAATCTTGCCCATCAATATTCACTTGTAAACAAATATTCAAAGTTTTTTGAGATTCTAAGCGCTGAGTCGATAAACGCTCGGCAATAATCAAACGATCAACCCCATGTACCCAGTCAAATTTTTCAGCTAAATGTTTGGTTTTATTGCGCTGCACATGTCCAATAAAATGCCATTCGATCTCTAAATCTTGTAACTCTTCTATTTTGGTCAGTGCTTCTTGTAAATAGTTCTCACCAAAACTACGCTGTCCAACGGCATACATTTCTCTAAGCGCTAAACTTGGATGTGTCTTTGACACGGCTAACAATTGCACTGTTGCAGGATCACGTTGGGCTTGCTGACAAGCTTGTTCAATTTGACTTAAAACAGATTGGCGGGATTGTTCCGATTGATTCATTGACACAGTTCTCATTTATGAAATCTTTTTTTGCGTTCGCATTCTATAAGGTGTTGGTAAGCTAGAATGAAAGCCTTATATTATTCTACAAAATAATGAGACATTTTTGATTGTTTCGGGGAAATTATGGATATTACAGAATTACTCGCCTTTTCAGTAAAAAACGGTGCTTCAGATTTACACCTTTCTGCGGGTATGCCGCCTATGATTCGTGTAGATGGTGAAGTTCGTCGTATTAACTTACCTGCATTAGAACATAAAGATGTACACCGTTTGGTGTATGACATTATGAATGACAAACAACGTCGTGATTTTGAAGAAGATCTAGAAACAGACTTTTCATTTGAAGTACCAAATATTGCTCGTTTCCGTGTCAACGCCTTTAACCAAAACCGCGGTGCGGGTGCAGTATTCCGTACCATTCCATCTAAAGTTTTATCGATGGAGGATTTAGGTCTAGGTACAATTTTTAAAGAAATTTGTGACTATCCACGTGGGATTGTACTTGTTACAGGTCCAACAGGTTCAGGTAAATCAACGACTTTGGCGGCAATGATTGACTATATCAATGAACATCGTTATGACCATATTTTAACCGTCGAAGACCCAATCGAATTTGTACACCAATCAAAAAAATGTTTGATTAACCAACGTGAAGTTCATCGTGATACACATGGCTTTAACGAAGCACTTCGTTCAGCGCTCCGTGAAGACCCTGATATTATCTTGGTCGGTGAGATGCGTGACTTAGAGACCATCCGCCTCGCTCTAACTGCAGCAGAAACAGGTCACTTAGTATTTGGAACGCTACATACCACCTCAGCAGCAAAAACCATTGACCGTGTGATCGACGTCTTCCCTGCTGAAGAAAAAGACATGGTACGTGCCATGTTGTCGGAATCGTTACAGGCCGTTATTTCTCAAACACTATTGAAGAAAAATGGTGGCGGTCGTGTTGCTGCACATGAGATTATGATTGGTATTCCCGCAATTCGTAACCTTGTTCGTGAAAACAAAGTGGCACAGATGTATTCAGCGATTCAGACGGGTGCTAACTACGGAATGACCACACTGGATCAAAGTTTAAAATCTTTAGTTTCTAAAGGTATCATTAGTCCACAGACTGCTCGAACAGTAGCGAAACAACCTGAATCATTCCTATAAGAACAACGACAGGACTCAAAATATATGGACTTTAACGACTTACTCAATCTAATGATTGAACAAAATGCATCAGATTTATTCATTACAGCCGATGTAGAACCCTCAATGAAAATTAATGGGCAAATCGTGCCTGTTTCTAAAGCAAAACTCTCAGGAGAGATTGTTGGTCAGTTATTAAACTCAATTATGACAGACAAACAACGTAAAGAGTTTGCTGATACACGTGAATGTAACTTTGCCATCGTTAATCGTGAAAAAACTGCACGTTTCCGTGTGAGTGCGTTCCAACAACGTGATATGCCAGGTATGGTATTACGTAAAATTGAAACACATATTCCAAGTATGGATGACCTAAAATTACCAGAAGTTCTTAAAGAACTTGCAATGACCAAACGCGGTATCATTATTTTTGTTGGTGCAACAGGTACAGGTAAATCAACTTCATTGGCTTCAATGATTGGCTACCGCAACCAAAATTCTAAAGGTCATATCATTACCATTGAAGATCCAATTGAATTTGTTCATGAGCACAAAGGCTGTATCATTACTCAACGTGAAGTCGGTATCGATACAGACTCATTTGAAATTGCATTAAAAAATACTCTACGACAAGCACCAGATGTGATTCTAATTGGTGAGATTCGTTCTCGCGAAACGATGGACTATGCAATTGCTTTCGCAGAAACGGGGCACTTAGTACTTGCAACACTGCATGCAAACAATGCCAACCAAGCACTAGATCGTATTATTCATTTCTTTGAAGCTGATCGTCACGCTCAACTTCATATGGATTTGTCACTGAACTTAAAAGCAATGGTTGCACAGCAACTTATTCCAACACCTGATGGTAATTCACGTCGTGCTGCTATTGAAATTTTGATTAATACTCCACTCCTTGCAGATTACATCCGCAAAGGTGAAATTCATGAGATTAAGGATCTGATGAAACGCTCGCGTGAGCTAGGTATGCAAACCTTCGACCAAGCATTGTTTGATCTTTATAAAGCGGGTGAAATTACCTATAAAGATGCGCTTAAACATGCAGATTCTCCAAATGACTTACGTTTAACCATTAAGTTATCTGAAGAGGGTTCAGACCAATTATTGAGCGCAAGTAAAAACATTACATTTGATGGCCAATAATTAGCGCTAAGCCCATAAAAAAAGGAAGGTTTTTGTAACCTTCCTTTTTTATTTGTTCATTTTTAGTGAACAAGAAAATAAAGCATGAATCGTGGTTATTTTTTACGATAAGCTTCTTGGCATTCTGGATCATTACAGTAGCCATATAAATTTAAAGAGTGTCCAGTGAGTGCAAATCCATGTTGATCTGCTACAGCATGTTGCTCTTTCTCGATAATATCATTAGTAAATTCAACAACTTTATTACAATTCAAGCAAACTAAATGATCGTGATGATCTTCTTGCATGATCTCAAATACAGAGTGATTATTTTCAAAGTGATGACGCTGAATAATACCTGCAGCTTCAAATTGTGTTAAAACACGATAAACCGTAGCTAAGCCAACATCTTCACCTTGCTCAAGCAAAGTTTTATAAATATCTTCTGCACTTAAATGATGTTGTTTTGAATTTTCTAATAATTCCAAAATCTTAATACGAGGAAGGGTAACTTTAAGTCCAGCTTTGCGTAAGTCTTGATTGGAAATAGGCATGAAAAAAGGTCTCTCAACAAATCTTAAGTTGGAATAGGCAATAGAGTTTAGATGCAGTATGATCTATCCTTGAACCAAATGCATCATCATTTATCAGGATAGTGTAGCAAAATGCAAAAAATCATGCTGACGTTATTCGTCACTTCAGTACTTAGCGGTTGTTCAGTCTTTGGTGTGTATAAAGTCGATATTCCACAGGGAACTCCATTAACCAAAGCACAAGCATCTCAAGTACAAGTAGGCATGAGCTTTCAACAAGTACGTTTCTTACTTGGTAGTCCAACTGTAACAGATCCTTTGAATCCACTGCGTTGGGACTACATTTATAACTACATTCCAGGTACTTATGCTAAAAAAGCAAAAATACCAGCAGCACATGGTCAACATTTAAAAGTTTATTTTGATGGAAATGGCATCGTAGAACGCATCGAAGGTTTAGATACTATTCCAGAATCACAACCTGGTTTACCAGCATCAAAAGAAGCCATTTTGACTGCGCCCCCACTATAACCACTTTCACATAAAAAGAAACCCCTCATTGAATCGATCATGAGGGGTTTTATTTATGAATTTGATGGTCTAAAGCGATTGCCCTTGGCAAATCTTCCTACAGGATTCTTTGCGGCACGTTTTCGCCGAATATCTTTGGGATTAATTTTTAATGCACGATAGATTTCAACACGATCACCTGCATTCAAAACAGTATCCATGTCGATCTTGCTTCCAAAAATACCCAACTGTAAGGGCTCAGGTAACGCGACCTGCTCAGCGATTCCACTTTTATGAATAGCCTCTAATGCCGTCATTCCATTGATGAAATCAACAGTAATATGAAATTGCTGCTGTTCAGTTGCGAATGCAACAGATACATGCTGCTGTTTATGTTCCATTAGAAGATTTGTCCAATAACTGCCACAATTGCGACAACAATTGATAATGGCAATACTAAACGAACCGCAATACGCCATAAGTTATAGAACAACTCATTACTAAAATTCATCGCTTTACGCAAATGACTGATTTTCATAATCCAACCAGCAAAAATGGCATAGATTAAACAAATCACAAGTCCCCATAACATAAGCGCAATATTAAAAAGTGATTCAACTTGTGGTACAGCCCAAACTGCAATTGCAGCGAGAATGATCAACCATTGCACAGCCATCGCCAATTGACGCTGAGCCAATTGCTCTTTAGCAAACTGAATCAATAAAGCTGCTGATGACACAGCTGCAAATATCCAAACAAGTGCTGGAATTTGTGCTTGTAAAGAGAAGAATCCAAAAGCAATGACAGCCAATAATTGTGCAATCCAGACAGGTAAGGCTGTAGATGTCGCAGCATCTTGTTTTTGAATATCAGCAAGGCTTGTCTGCCAATACAGCCCTAGACCTAAACCTGTCGCTACAAGCGCAAGAACAGTCGCATTGCCCCACTCTTTAAACTCAACACCAGTCCAGTGCCATGCTTGTAGATGTGTTCCCATAACATTTGCGAGAACGAACGCAGCAAGTACCCCAAGTGCAGATAAAGCAATTAAAAACTGACGAGGAATAAAAGATAATCCCACAGCAATAACAGCTAAAACTGCAAAAATAATTTGGCTCGTAATATCTAAAGAGAACTGTTGTTCGATCAAATGCGTAGCGGTCGTTAAAACACTACCAGCAAAAAAAGGAACAAACACAACTGCCAACCACCCAACAATACGCCATTTAGGTGAAGCATCAGCATCCCGTGTCAAACTCGATAATGCTTGTAAAGCAGTCACCTTCGAGCGTTTTGCTAATGCAATTTCTAAATATCCAATTGGCAGTGCCAATAAAATCATCGTACCTAACCAAAGCAACCAAAAATCAAACTGACGATCAATTTGAATCCCTACTGTCGGTGCTAGTGTAGTGATCATGACAAATGATAAGCAAAATGCCATCACTGGAGTGAGCCAGCGTGACAGAGTTGTGTCCTGCATAATGCATTCCTTGAAAAATCTTTGAACTCATTGCGCTATATGGTGTTTGCAATGGAATATTCAATGTATTTTGCCTTTCTCAAGCATGAAAATCAAAGCAAAAGATGTCGAAATAAAAAGGCAAACCATCATTTCAGATGGTTTGCCGCGCACTAATTATTATAATGTTTATTCGACCCTCTATTTCTCACTCATGCCTATCGTATTATTTTTATTTAATAGAGGGTCTTTTTTATTATTTTTTTATTCTCTTATTATTATGAGAAAAATCTAGAAAACCAATTCTTCCCTTTTTTCTTTTCATTTTCTTTAATAATACCCATCATATTTTCTTTAACTGCACCTACATAATCGGCATCATCATGACGGATATGATTAATTAACCATTTTGATAGTACCTCATGCAATTCAGTATCAATGTTATGTCCTAATTCAAAACGCTCACGATATGTCTCTATCTTCTTGATAAATAAGTCATGAACACGTTTATGTGGAACGCGATATTTGTAGTTCGCCTCTTCTTGAAGACTTTCTTCAAAAGTAAAGTGAGACTGAGTATAGTCAATAATATTGTCTAAAACACTTTTCATTTTCATACGATCATTGGAGTGCTTTAAATCAGCAATTTCATTAATATAATCTAGAATACGTCGATGTTGATCATCAATAACCTCGATTCCTGTATTATATTCGACAGACCACTTCATACCCATATCGAACCCCAAACCAACACGTTTTATTGAATAAGAGCATAATATCTATAAAGCAAGTAAATAAAAACACAGCGTTTTTGTCAGATTTTAAGTATTTCCAATTAAAATAAATTAACCTATTGTTTTATATTTATTTAAATATTTTCACCAATCAAAACACTCAAGTATTTTTTAACCAATAAGAAAAATTATCTCTTTAATTTTATTAAAATATGTATAAAAAATACAACTTTAGTAGCATAAGAAAATAATATGCAGACTATTAATTAGAGTTATATTGAAATTAATATTGATCAGCTTTTGTCACTCTTTTTAATGATGGGTTTTCAGCTTCTCTTACAAGTCGCTCAATATGAGTTAATGCGTGTTTTATTGATTTACCATCTTGAAATAAAATCATTTCACCAGGCTGATACGCTGTCCATGCTTCATTATGCGTTAAAGGTTCTGTCGTGATGACAGCAACTCTGTCTTCAGGTGTTGTCACTTCACTAAAGTCGACCTCAACGTCTAAATCAATGAGATGTGCATGCTGAAAAGGATATTCCCGTACTAACCAATGTAGCTTCGTTGTCGCATAACTAAATAAAGCTTTGCCATTCGACAAACAGAAGTTAAAAGTTCCATGCTCAGCTACTTGCGGTGAGATACGTTCTAATAAAGAAAATATTTGCTCCAAGCTCGGCTCAGTATAGCCAAACTCCTCAACCAATTGATCAAGCAAAAAGCAAAAAGCGAGTTCACTATCAGTATTACCAACAGGTTCAAAGCGACCACTTAATTTTGGATCAAAATTATGTAAATCACCATTATGTGCGAAAATCCAATGTCTCCCCCATAACTCTCGCAGAAATGGATGAGAATTTTCTAAAGTAATCTTACCCTGTGTTGCTTTTCGGATATGTGCTATGACATTACGAGACTTGATAGGATAATTACGCACTAAGTCTGCAATTGGGGATTCAACAGCTGATTGATTATCGACAAATAAGCGACAAGCTTTATCTTCAAAGAATGCAATCCCGAACCCATCACAGTGATCAGACGTCACACCTGCTCGTTGAGAAAAACCACGAAAAGAGAAGGTAATATCTGTTGGGGTAGCGCAATTCATTCCTAATAGCTGGCACATATCTATAATCTTTTTAACATCTTCGCCTATTGTGCATGAGGTTTCGATGTATTGTAAATCTCAATATGTGCTCACTATAGGATTGAGAACGATATATGCTTATCGTTGCACCATCTTATTCATTACAAAAGAGGTAGCAATCTTATTTACTTCTAAAAAAACAAAATAATCTAAACATTTAAAATGCTCATCATAGAATGCTTCTTTAGATAGTTTTGACTGCATCCCCAAATAAGTTTGGAACAGTTTCGGCATACGCTCATCTTGAGGGAAACTGAAATCAGGACGTACTGGCTCAAATGCACGCTTTGAACGAATATCGATGGTTTGATGATTTGCCAACTGTTGAATCTGGCGATGTGTGTAATAAGTACGAGCCAAATTGTCTTCTAGATGAATGCTGACACAGCCCATCAAGTATTTTGCACGCATTGACCAAAGTACTTTTGGGGCTAAGTTCAGCCACAACATCGACAATGCTTTACCTGAGCGAAAACGGGGATGTACACAAGTACGCCCAATTTCGAGAACATTCGGTAAATGTGATAATTGAGGAACGATTTCAAACTCTTTTGCACTGTAGCTCTGGCTAATTTCATGGCCTTGGAACAATTTAAGGCGCGTATACGCAACAATCTCACCAGTCCACTTCTCACGTAACACGGCGTGTTCACAACCAAAATCGTAAAGATCCTGATCTAAACCATCTTCAAATGACATACCAAATTGATGAGCAAATTGCGTTGCTCTAAAACGTTGTACTTCTTGTAATTCTTTTAAGTTGTCCACCCATTCAAAACGGAATTGATTTTGAGCTGGTTTGTGGCGTAAAGGTAAAGTCAATGTCTGACGATATTGATTTAGTTTTTCTAGCATAATGAAAGCTCCTTATGGCTAGATTTACCTTAAATCCCTTAAATGACACTGCCATGACTAAAACATGAACAGGTCATGACAAAAAAAGAGACCTACTTGAGATCTCTTTTAAATCAATATGATGAATTAATGTTTTGCACGATTAGTAATGAGTGTACCCACACCATGATCAGTAAAGATTTCTAATAAGCTTGCATGTGGCACACGACCATCAACAATATGTGCACTCACAACACCACCTTTCACAGCATCAAGCGCACAACCGACTTTAGGAATCATGCCACCATAAATCACACCTGTATCGATTAGACGATCAACTTCTTGAGTTGTTAAACCTGTTAATAGGTTTTTATTTTCGTCCAAAACACCAGTGATATTGGTGAGTAGAATAAGCTTTTCAGCACCAAGTGCTTCAGCAACTTTACCCGCGACAAGGTCAGCATTGATGTTGTAGGTATTACCGTCCTCATCGACACCTAATGGTGCGATCACAGGGATAAAATCACCTTGAGTAAACATTTCTAATACATCAGTTTTTACGCCTGTAACCTCACCCACCATACCGAGATCAATTTGCGAAATTGAACCATCAGCTTCCTGTTTTTCCATTAACAGTTTACGCGCACGAAGTAAATTACCATCCTTACCCGTTAAACCAATTGCACGACCACCATGTTTATTGATCAAATTCACGATTGATTTATTGACGCTACCGCCTAATACCATTTCAACCACTTCCATCGTGGCTTGATCTGTAACACGCATACCATCAATACGGTCAGACTCTTGACCTAAACGCTTAAGTAATGAATCGACTTGTGGGCCGCCACCATGTACTACGATTGGATTTAAGCCCACTGTTTTTAACAGCACTATGTCACGAGCAAAAGAGCTTTCTAACTCAGGATCAGTCATTGCGTTGCCACCATATTTTACAACCAGCGTTTTACCTGAAAAACGTTGGATATACGGCAAAGCTTCAATCAAAATTTTTGCTTTATCAATGCCGATATGCTGGTGTGGCATGTGACTCTCCTTCATTAAGCCTGTGCGAGTTCTTGTGCAATCAATGGATACTGTGGTTGCAACATAGAAACAAATTTCTGGCGGATTTCAACTAAGCGGTCAGGATGATCTGCATCAAAACGAACAGTAAAATACTCGCCAGTATTAGATGCTCGAATAATGCCAAAACCATCATCAAAATCAAGTCTTACACCATCGATTTTACTGATACGAGCACCTAAACGATGACTTAAAATTTCAACGTCACTCAAAACTTGCTTTGGATTGATATGATGCGTGCTGATATATGTGTCTTCGGTACAGTATCTTTCTGGGTAAACTGAAAGTAACTCAGCTAAGCTTTTAGCATCAGATTGAGTCAAATACTCTATAACACGTAACGCTGCATACAAGCCATCGTCATAGCCATAACCTCGCCCGTCGTTAAACACATAATGTCCCGCATATTCACCACCAAATACAGCTTCGCCTTGTGACTGCGATAAATACGCGCGTAAAAAACTACTACCTGTTCGGATCATTTTCGCTTGTCCCTCAAGCTGCTGAACTGTATCAGCGACCATACGAGAGCATTTCACATCAAATACGATTTCTTTATGTGGATGTTGTTGCAAACACATCTGGGCAAATAAAGACAATAAACGATCAGGACTAATAATATGTGCTAGCTCATCCAATAAAACCACTCGATCTCCATCGCCATCTAAGGCAATACCAAGATCGGCTTTCTCTGAAAGAATAGCTGCTTGTAATTGTGATAAATGTTCTGCATGTGAAGGATCAGGTGCATGATCTGGAAAGTGCCCATTTGCCTCACAACGCAGCGCGATCACTTCGCAACCTAACTTTTCCAAAACAAGCTTTGCACATCGCCCAGCAGAGCCATTCAAACCATCTAAAACAACTTTTAATGGTCTTGTTAGGTGAATATCGCTGAGTAAAGAATGTTGATATTGCAAGCAATACTGCGGAATGATTTTATGGAGCAAACCATCAACTAAAGGACTATCGAGTTGATTCTTAGATATTTGAGCAAGATGTCCGACATGTTGAATCATTTCAGGACAAGGTGGCTCTCCTTTTAAAATCCATTTAATCCCATTATCAGATTTTGGATTGTGACTTGCCGTCACCATGATACCATTACCACCAAAATCTCGAGCGATGTAATACATCATTGGTGAGGAACAGCATCCTATATTGGTTACAGCTATTCCTTGTTGTTCAAATATCTGTTGAATGATATTTGCATACGTTGGACTGGTTAGACGAGCATCATAACCAATGACTATATGATCTTGCTCACTTTTTTTATATTGATCTGCTAATGCATAAGCAATTGAGCAAATCACTTGAGGTGTTAAATTGCTAAGTTTTCCACGGATATCATAAGCACGAAAAATATTCAGAGGAAATGTATGTTTTATATTCACAGCAAGCCCCTATTTCTTATAATCATAGATGATTCAAAAACCAAAATTGTTTAGAAATTAATTAACCCTTATTCAGTTAAATTAAAATAATTAATCTGCTGCTTTTTAATATATATTTGGTTAACAATCAATATGAGAAATGCAATATCTCATAGGAAGATATTGCATTGATATAGATAACAGCTAAATAAACTTATTGTTTTCCTGTGTGACCGAAACCACCAGCACCACGCTCAGTCGCAACAAACTCATTCACTTGTTCAAACTTAGCTTGTACTACAGGAACGAGTACATATTGTGCCAAACGCTCACCTGGCTCTAAGCGAAATGTATTTTTTCCACGATTCCAAACAGAAACCATGAGCTCACCTTGATAATCAGAGTCAATTAAACCAACTAAGTTACCTAACACAATACCATGTTTATGACCAAGACCAGAACGAGGTAAAATTAAACCAGCAAAATTAGGATCTTCAATATAAATTGCTAAACCAGTTTTAACTAAAACCGTTTCACCAGCAGCAATTTCAATCGCCTCATCCAAACATGCACGTAGATCCAAACCAGCTGAACCATTTGTTGCATAAGAAGGCATCGCCCACTCTTGGCCTAAACGCTTGTCTAATACTTTTACTTGGACTTTCATTACAACTTCCTACTTACAATTTTTTAACGTTTCAATAAAGCTTTTAAATTCGCGAGATATTGCTGAGCTTGTTCTTTTGGATCGACATTTGACGCAAGTTTCTTTTTACGTCCATGCCATTCCAACTCATCTTGTGGCAACTCATCCAAGAATCGACTTGGTGTCATTTGACGCATTTGACCACCATTCTTACGCTGTTCAGCTAAAGTAATTGTCAAACCTTGTCGCGCACGTGTAATCCCCACATACATCAATCGACGCTCCTCCTCGATGGTTTCTGAAGCGATTGAATTTTTATGTGGTAATAACTCTTCTTCTAAACCGATCATATAGACATAAGGGAATTCCAACCCTTTCGCAGCATGTAAAGTTAATAAGTTAACTTTATCAGTATCTTCCTCTTCCTGTTGCTGCTCAAGCATATCTAACAACACAAGTTTACGAATGACACTTTCAATATTCTTCTCATCAACATCGTCTGTACGATTCAATAAGTTTTGAATGCTGGTATATAAACTTTCGATATTGTCTATTTTAGTTTTTTCTTGTGCAGGCGTTGCAGCTTGTTCTCGAACGTAATCGATATAGCCTGCTTCATTGATCATCTGACGGACTTTTGGAACGGGTTCATCATCATCTAATAACTCGCGCGTAAATGTTGCAATAAAGTCTGCAAACTCATGCAATTGTGTGGCAGCTTTCTTCGGTAAAACCATCGATAAACGTTGATCCGAAGATGCTGTTAATAACGACAAAGTATTTTCTTGGGCAAATAACCCCAACTTTTCAAGCGTTACAGGGCCAATCGCACGTTTTGGCGTATTAATAATTCGTAAAAATGCACTGTCATCTTCGGGGTTGATGATCAAGCGTAAATAGCTCATCACATCTTTAATTTCTGCGCGTGCGAAGAAAGATTGCCCGCCAGAAAGTTTATAAGGAATTTGCATTTGGCGAAGTTGTGTTTCTAAAACACGTGCTTGGAAGTTACCACGATATAAAATCGCATAATCTTTCCAATTTTTTCCATTCATCAATTTATGTGTGATGAGATCCTTAACAACACGCTCGGCCTCATCATCATCATTTAAACAAGTAATAATACGGATGGTCTCGCCATGTCCTTTATCACTCCAAAGCTTCTTATCAAAAATATGTGGATTATTTTCAATAACAGCATTGGCTGCTTTTAGAATACGGCTGGTTGAACGATAGTTTTGTTCAAGCTTAATCACTTTTAAGTTATGGAAATCATCTTTCAACAACGCCATATTTTCAGGTTTTGCACCACGCCACGCATAAATGGATTGGTCATCATCACCAACGGCAGTAAACTGCCCCATCACACCAACCAACAGCTTCACCAAGGTATATTGTGCCGTGTTGGTATCTTGATATTCATCGACCAGTAAATAACGCACACGATTCTGCCACTTATCACGCACTTCAGCATTTTCTTGAAGTAAACGTGTTGGCATCACGATCAGATCATCAAAGTCTACAGCATTATATGCACGTAAGTTGCGCTCGTAGAGTTGGTATAAATGTGCAAGTTGTACGTCTTCAACAGTTTCACAAGTTGAGTGTGCCTGTTCTGGCACAACCAAGTCATTTTTCCAATCTGAGATTTTCTTCATTGCTTTCGCAATAAGTTCTTTGCTCTCTGCCCCTGACATATTGTCACGTTGCATCAAATCCATCAGGATTCGTTTACAGTCATCCGCATCTAGAATCGAAAAATTATTTTTAAGCGGTAAATGTTTTAGTTCTATACGTAATAAATTCAGACCAAAGGTATGGAAAGTAGAAACCGACAAACCTTTTGCTTCTTCACGAGAGAGTAATTTACCAACACGCTCTTTCATCTCACGTGCTGCTTTGTTCGTAAATGTCATTGCTGTAATACGATGTGCTGGAATACCACATTGCTGCACTAAAAAAGCAATCTTTCGGGTAATAACAGAAGTTTTACCTGAACCTGCACCTGCAAGCACCAACAATGGCCCCTGAACATATTTCATGGCTTCAAGTTGCTTGTCATTGAGTTGACTGGCAGATGACATTAATAATACCTCTCTCGTTTCCGAGCCTTATTTTTCGAGCACAATTATAGACATCTCTTTTTTAGAATCCCAATAGTAAATCTTGGGATATGTATAAATTATGATGTCTTATGCAATTGCTACGCCACAGTTTGTCGCAAGATTCTAAACGCCATAAAAAAACCACCCGAAGGTGGTTTTTAGAAATCAGTAAAAATTACTGTTTTGCATAAATGCTGATTTCAACACGGCGGTTTTGCTCTTTACCAGCAGCAGTTGCGTTAGAAGCGATCGGGTTAGAAGAACCCATACCTTGCGCATCAATACGGCTGCTTGAAATACCTTGACCAGCTAAATACGTTTTAACTGATTGAGCACGCGCTTGAGATAATGGAATGTTGATTGAGTCATTACCTGTATTATCTGTATAACCTGTTACAAGAATCGCGCTCTTGTTATCTTCAGCTAAAACTTGTGCAACTTTGTTTAAAGTGCCGTAGAAGTTAGGTTTGATATTTGATTTGTTAGTATCAAATGTAATGCTACCAGGCATAATCAATTGAACAGAACCATCTGGATTACGGCCTACATCAACGCCAGTACCTGCCATTTGCTCACGTAATTTTTTCTCTTTGTTATCGAGATATAAACCACTCGCACCACCAAGAATCGCACCAATTGCAATCGCACGGTTGTTTTGGCTGCTGCTACCGTTGTTAATACCCTTAGAAACACCGTAACCTGCCGCCGCACCAATTAATGCACCTAAAGCAGATTTGTCGTAAGAAACACCACCAATATCATTACCCTGACCGCTCATTGTTTGGCAACCAGAAAGTACCAATCCAGCCCCTACGAGTGTTGAAATTACTAATGCACGCATTGCGTAGCTCCTGTCTATGTATTTTGTTGTCTTGGTAAATAATGAAGTAGAACTTTGCGCTAGACCATTGATATTTTGTTAATAATAAACACTTTATTTATATTTTTGTAATATTTTGATGCACTTTACTTGAAGGTATCATCACACTTCCTCCATGTTTGACCAATTATGAACTAAAAATGAATTTCGAGACTCGTATCACAAAACAAATCATCTGATAATAGATCTGATTCATATATTGAGTTTTCACCTATTTTGCACAGAAAAACTCGCTTAAATGATTTAAATATATAAAAAATGTCAACATCTCTAAATATACAGTTGTATTTCAATCTCTGTTGTTTATAGTTGGAGCATCTTTATTAAAACATCTGCACTCAAGGCTCGATTTATGACTAACGCAAATAAAAAAGCGTCCTTATTGCAAAAAGTAAGCAAAGGACTCACCGTCAGTTCAGTGATCACTGGAAGTACATTTTTGCATGGTCCTCCAGTTCTAGCTTTGGGCTTCACTAAATTCTTTAAAAAATCAAAAAAAGTCGATGAAACCAATATCCAGTTAGCAAATAGCTGGATTGGCATTAACAATCAATTAATTGAACACGTCTTACCAAATCTAAATTGGGACATCACGATTGATGAAAAACTCGACCTGAATTTACAAGGTCGCTATATGATGATTTGTAATCATCAGAGCTGGGTCGATACGACGGTTAATCAATATTTTGGTTTAAAACGTATGCCACTCACCCGTTTCTTCACCAAATGGGAACTTATTTTTATTCCTTTTGTAGGGCAAGCCTTCAAGATTTTGGGCTTCCCAATGATGAAACGTCATACCAAGGCTCAAATTGCAAAGAATCCAGAACTTAAGCATCGTGATATGCTCGAAGCACGCAAAGCTTGTGAACAGCTATTAAGTCAACCTTTTACTTTATTAAACTATTTAGAAGGAACACGCTTTACGCCTGAGAAACATGCTCAACAGCAATCGCCATATCAAAACTTATTAAAACCTAAAGCTGGTGGATTGGCCTTGGCATTGAATATCTTGGGAGATAAAATCGATTCTCTCGTTGATATGACCATTGTTTATCCAAATGGTGCACCAGGTTATGGTGATTTTTGGTTAGGTGGCGTATCAGATATTGCGGTCGATTTACGCAAAATTGATATTCCAGATTGGGTTCTCGGTGGTAATTACGAAGACGATCCAGTTTATCGTGAACGGTTCCAAAAGTGGGTAGATCAAATCTGGACTGAAAAAGATCAACTCATTACTCGTATGAAATCCAGATACAACCAGTAATTTATTAAGGGATTAAATAGAAGTATGGCCCAGCAGGACTCTGATCAAAACTCTAAATATAACTATGTAAATCCGAGCAGTAAGTTTTTTAAACTGTTCCTTGTCTATGACATTTTCATGGTCTTTATTATTGTTTTTAACCTGTTCTGTTTGGGCATGAACTTCTTTCTCATGAGCAATATTGGAGCGTGGTTTTTTAATACCATCCAGCTCCCAAGTGTTCTTGAGTTTTATCGTACACACTTACATCCGTGGGTCATCATCACAGAAGCGTGGTTTATTATCTTTTTAATTGCTGAGCTTGGCGTACGTTGGTTTCTTGCAATTGTCCAAAAGCATCATGCGCGTTGGTGGTTCTTCCCTTTTATTCACTGGTACGAGATCATTGCGATTATTCCGCATTTCCGTTTTTTACGTTTATTCCGCGCTGGTATTATTGCTTATCGGCTACACGAGCTGGGTTATAAAGTTGTTCCTGACAACCTTCGAATCAAAGCACTCTTTTATTATCGTGTCGTAATGGAAGAGCTTTCTGATCGTGTTGTGATTACCGTGATTGATGGTATTCGACATGAGCTGGATACAAGCTCAAGTCATAAAAAGATTATTCATGACTTAGTAGATCATCATCGACAATTATTCACAGTAACACTCGCTTCGATGTTGCAAGAGTCGCTTGCTGTCGCATTACAACAACAAGAACCTGCAATTAAGCAAAAAGTCGGCCTGATTGTGAATCAAGCAATTGAGGATACGCCTGAACTTACCCAATTATTGCGCCTAATTCCGATTGTTGGTGGGCGCATCGAACAACAAATTCAAAATATAGGACAACGCTTAGGTGAAAATATTAGCGCTGGTTTAATTGAACCATTTATCGCAGGTTCACCACAAAAACCAAATGAAAGTTATCAGCTGATTGCAGAGAAAGTCAGTGAGTTAAATATCGACAATCATTACTTGGAAGAATTGGTTGAATCCGTCGTATATGAAAGCCTTGAAGCTATTCGAAAACAAGTAAAAGTAAAACAATGGCAGCAAATGTTAGAAGAACATGATCAATTGGATAAAAAAGCAGAATGATTACAAGAAAAATTACTAATCGTGCTAGAGAATTCGTGTAATTTGTTCTAGCATTTGCTTTTATTTACAACATGCTTTAACACAATAGAGCGCTTAAAAAGCCCTGAAGGATAAATTATGGCTGATATACGGATTACGGGCAGAATGGTGAATTTTAGTCGACTGATTTTCGACACAAATGACCATACTGCAATCCGCCAGCAACTTAGCAACACACTCAGCGAAGGTTCTTACTTAGGAACTTTAGTTATTATTGATAGTACAGTTGAGCAAGAACTGATTGCCTTAATTCAGCTTTTGATTGATTTGGGCTTACAACCAATGGCTGTAATTGATGGTATTTTGGGCGAACAAGCACGCGCGATCCAGTTCCCTGTACTTCCAGCAGACCAACCACTACAAAGAATCAAAGCATCTAAAGAGCAAGTCGTTGAGCATGTAGCAGAGAAACCTTCAGAGAGTTCTGCAATACAAACACCACAAAAAAATACATCGAATAAGCATATCACCTCTTATCATGATGAGATTTTGCGTACAGGCCAATGTTTGGTCCAAGATCAAGGCGATATCATCTTAAATGCAGGCATGAATAGTGGTTCAGAAGTGATTGCGTCTGGAAATATTCACATTTATGGTAATGCTCGTGGTAGAGTCATTGCAGGTGCAGGTGGACATACTTCAGCGCGTATTTTTTGCCACTCGCTAGAAGCTGAACTTGTCTCTATTGCAGGGACTTATTGCGTAGCAGATGATATTCCAAAAGATATGATCAAAAAGTCTGTACATATTTATTTAAATAACAAGCAAGAGCTTGAATTTGAAGCTTTACAGTTTTAATTTATCAGATTAAACACCAAAAAAGCCCTTTTAGGGGCGTATGACCATAAATAGGAGTGGATTCGGTGGCCAAAATTGTTGTCGTAACGTCAGGCAAAGGTGGTGTAGGTAAAACTACAACAAGCGCATCTTTTGCAACAGGGTTAGCCCTACGTGGTCATAAGACTGTTGTGATTGACTTCGATGTAGGTTTACGAAATCTTGATTTGATCATGGGCTGCGAACGCCGCGTAGTTTATGACTTTGTAAATGTCATTAATAATGAAGCACGCTTACAACAAGCGTTGATCCGTGATAAAGATATTGAAAACTTATACATTCTCCCAGCTTCTCAAACACGCGATAAAGATGCGTTAAGTGATGATGGTGTAGCACGTGTAATCGACGAACTTTCTCAAGAATTTGATTACATCATCTGTGACTCACCTGCGGGTATTGAACGTGGTGCTATTTTAGCCATGTATCATGCTGATGAAGCAATCATTGTAACGAACCCTGAGATTTCATCAGTTCGTGACTCAGACCGTATCATCGGTATGCTAGACAGCAAAACTAAAAAAGTTGAACAAAACGAAGGTCGTATCCGTAAGCATTTGTGTATTACACGTTTCAACCCAGAACGTGCTGATAAACAAGAAATGCTCACGATTGATGATATTTCGAAAGATATTTTACGAGTGCCGACATTGGGTGTTATTCCAGAATGTCCGAGCGTACTTCAAGCATCTAACGAAGGTAAGCCAGTTATTCTTTATTCAGAAACTAAAGCTGGACAAGCCTATGATGACTTAGTGGCTCGCTTCCTTGGCGAAGATCGCCCATATCGACACATTGAAGTACAGCCAAAAGGTTGGTTAGCTAGACTATTTGGAGCGTAATTATGGCAGGATTCTGGAGTAAACTTTTTAGCAGTGATGAAAAACCATCAAGTGCACAAACTGCCAAAGATCGCTTAAAAGTTATTGTTGCATCTGAACAAGGTTTAGGTCGTCGCCTAAGCCAAGATAAAATTGACCAAATGAAGAAAGAAATCATGCAGGTCGTAAGCCGTTATGTACGCGGTGTTGATGAACAGCATATTCAAATGCAAGTTCGTTCAGAAGCAAATATCGAAATGTTAGAAATGAATATCAATTTACCTGAAGATCGATAGAAGTTTTTTCATTAGCGAACTTTTGTAAATAAAGGCAGAATATACAGCAGAATTTTAAAAGTATTACTTTTCTAATCCCTCCCTACTTGAAGCCTAGCTTCTCGTCTTGCGGCAGGGAAAAGCGATGCTTTTCTAGTCCTGCCTCATATTTTGCCTTTATTATTTTATAAGACAGAGGAGATTGTCATGGCATTATCACAGCCAGCAACTTTCAACGAAGAATGGTCAGATGAGCGTGTGTTTGCCTACCTCAACCAGCTTCCTCCAACTGGCGTCAATGCTGACTTTCATGTGCTATATCATGCATTCAAACATATGCGTCCAAATGACTATGAACGTTTATTAACACAGTTCTTAGCTGATGGTCGTGATCTGAATGCAACGAATCCTGAAGGTCAACGCATCCATGATGTTATTGCACAGTTCCCTCGTCAAAAAGATGGATTCTTAGAAGTTTTAGCAAAATTTGCTTAATTCAACTTCATCAAAAAAGCCTGCATCGTGCAGGCTTTTTGTTTAAATTATCGGCTACCGATTAGATATACACCCAATAAAGTAAATATCCCGCCAGAGACGCCATCAATCCATTTTGCAAAGTTTTGATAAGCAGCTCTAAATGTAGGCAATGAAAATACAAAAGCAACCACCAAAAACCATAACAAGGTTTCTACAGCGATGATAATAAAGAGTAATGAATGATGTTGATCAAACAATGGGTTTGCAAGGAATAATGAGAATACACTGCCAAAATAAATGACCGCTTTTGGATTTGATAAGTTCGTCAATAAACCTTTCATAAAAAACAAATAAGGCGACTGTGGTAATACCATTTGTTTTACAGTCTGCTCACCTTTTGAAAATGCCGAACGGAGCATCTGATAACCTAACCAGCATAGATAGAGACCACCTGCAATTAAAAGCCCTTGCTTCAACCAAGCCATTTTTTCAAAAATAATATTAAGACCCATTAATGCTAGAAGTGACCACACCATTGCGCCTAAACAAATGCCAAGTGCAACAAGTACAGCATCTTTACGAGAACGACTAATCGCAGTCTGAGAAACTAAAAAGAAATCTGGACCCGGGGTGATGAGCGCACAAAAATGAATAAAAATTAGTGTACATAATGCGACTAACATGGCTCACCCTTCAACTTGAGTTTTTGAACGATAAGCTTAAATAAAAAGCGTGATTATTACCATATAAAATTGATAAATATATAGCAATAAAGCCTCTAAATAGAGGCTTTATTCATACACTATTCTTATTAAACGAGAATCTCGCGTTTACCGTTCGCCCCCATTGAACTCACGATACCATTCTCTTCCATCTGATCAATGATACGTGCAGCACGGTTATATCCTAAGCTAAATTTACGCTGCAAAGAGGATGTCGATGCTTTACGAGTTTCGAGTACAAATGCTACGCACTGATCATACAGCGCATCACGACTTGGATCACCATCACCATCCTCAAAACCACGAGAAGTTGGTTCTTCATCATACGGCGTTAAAATTTCATCAACATAGTTAGGTTCGCCACGCTCACGCCAAGCATCACAAATACGGTTGACTTCATCATCGCTGATAAACGCACCATGTACACGCTCAGGTTCAATTTTACCAGGCCCAAGGAATAACATATCACCATGACCAAGTAAGTCTTCTGCTCCGCCCGCATCTAAGATAGTACGAGAGTCAATTTTACTATTCACACGTAAAGCTACACGTGTAGGAATATTGGCTTTAATTAGACCAGTAATTACATCAACCGATGGACGTTGTGTTGCAAGTAATAAGTGAATCCCAGCAGCACGAGATTTCTGTGCTAATCGCGTGATCATTTCTTCAGCTTTCTTACCAACTTGCATGATCATATCGGCAAACTCGTCTGCCACAATCACAATTGAAGGCAATGGTGTTAAACGTGGTGCACGTTCACCCACTACTGAATCACTTGCTTTCCATGTTGGATCAATCAAATCCTCGCCATTCGCAATCGCTTCTTCTACCTTGCGGTTATAGTCACTAAGCTTACGAATTTTTAAGAATGACATCAGCTTATAACGACGCTCCATCTCATTAACACACCAGTTCAATGCACTCACCGCATCTTTCATATCGGTCACAACTGGCGTTAATAAATGTGGAATATCGTTATAGTTTGCTAATTCAAGTTGTTTAGGATCAATTAAAATGAGACGTAATTGATCAGGTGTATATTTCAACAACATCGATAAAATCATCGAGTTAACTGCAACTGATTTACCCGAGCCTGTCGTACCAGCAACCAACATATGCGGTGCTTTTCCGAGATCTGTAATCACAGGATTGCCTGAAATATCTTTACCCATCGCCATTGAGAGCAAACCCGCGGGATCTTCAAATGCAGGTGTTTTGAGTAACTCAATCAAACGTACCATTTCACGGCTACTATTTGGTACTTCGATACCGATATACGGTTTACCGGCGATAACCTCAACAACACGTACAGAAGCCATTGACATTGAGCGAGCTAAATCACGAGAAATATTCGTCACTTTAGATGCTTTTACACCCGGCGCTAGGTCTAGTTCAAAACGTGTAACGACTGGTCCCGGTTGAGCCTCTACAACTTGAGATTTAACATTAAATTCCTGTAATTTAATTTCTAAAAGTTCAGACAACCGTGCTAATTGCTCAGCCGTAAAATTCACTTTCTTGTTTGGATCAACTTCATCCAGTAACTCTAAACCCGGTAAAGTTGGTAGATCACGACGTTTTTGTGCAACTTGCATTGCGCGCGACATTGGACGACCAAATGCATCTGTTAACGGAGCATCTAAATCAAAGTCTTCTTCAATATCCAGATCAGGTTCAGCTTTACCAGCAGTCTCTTGCCAAGCTTCGATAAATGCTTCTTTAGATAAAGCTTCTTTTGGTGCAGCGACTTCGATTGGTGCTTTTACAAATGCAGAAGTTTGAGCATAGCTAGTGGTTTGAGGGCTAACTTTTTGCGGCTCATCATCAACCAAGAGATCATTAAAGTCATCAAAGCTAGCTAATTCATCTGATGCAGAGTTTTTAGGTGAATTGACTTGGGGTTGAGTCTCAACTGTATGTATAAACTCAGATGCAGGTTGTTGAGGCACTTCATTAAAGGATTCTAAATGTAATGCTTCAACTTCACTGACAATATTTGTGCTTGGTTGTACTTCTTGAGTAAAAGGCGTATGTACATCTGTCGCAGTTTTACTATTTGGAACTGCTGCAAGTAACTCATCAAAAATCTGATCATCATTCCAATCTAAATGACTATGAGCAGCTTGCTCTGCTTTAGATTCAGTTTGCGAAGGATGAGCATATTGCGTTGATGGATTTACTGAATCATCCGCAGCACGTAGCAACGCATCAATTTCTTGTTTATGACTTGCATCATCGTGTTGAAGCGCACGCCAAACTTCGCCTGTTTGAATCAGACGTTGGCTTTCAGTCTCAAACTGATGAGCACGTTGTAAAGTCTCTTCAAAATCTTCTGTTGACTGAGTTTCTTGAGGTTGATTACTTTGCTGCTCTTTTGCAATAACATCAGCAAACAACTTTTCAGCTAATTGTTGATGATGATCATCATGTTTTGATGCCTTAACAGGTTCTTCAACCACTTTAAATTGATCGTTGGCTACACCAGCAGTTTGTTCTTGGGCTTGCTGCTTATTTTTTATTGCGGGTGTATCTGCTGCTGTTAATTGCTCAGTCAAGTCATAAGCAGATTCTTGCTGAGGAATATTTTTATAAAATAAATCTTGCAGGTAAGCGGGTGTATTTTTCAACGTTCCCCATGTTTTATTCCATTGTATTCCAAATGCCAAAGTGACTAATAAAATACTAAATGCTAATAAGAAAAGCGTTGCACCGTAAATTGTCAATAATTGGCTAAGGCTTTGACCAAGTTCAAAACCAATGATCCCACCTGCCGCATTTTCTAAAGTATCGGCTGGCATACTCCAATGTAAGTAGAACAAGCTAGACAAAGACAGAGTTAAGAAAAATTGAGCTGCATAACGAAATGGACGATTTAGAAAACTTCTTGGCCACCACACTTGTACTGCTTCGATAAACAGAAATAGTGGAATCAGTAAACTTGCCCATCCCAAAAAGCCAAACAATAAATCTGCGATCCACGCCCCTGCCACACCACTTGCATTTGACACCTGTTGTGTATCACTTGATATATGCATCCAACCCGGATCAAAAGGTGTGTAGGTTACTGTGGCAAGAAATAGATAAATGCCAAAAGAAATCAAAAATAATGTCATTAAAAAGCGTTGTGCATAAACACTTGACACCGCAGTCATATACTGTCCTGTAACCCAATTCGTTATTTGTTTGTCTATTTTTTAAGGTCTAAGCCACCTTAATCAATAAGTTTAATATTATGCACTCGTTCTTACAAAAAAGATGCACGATTGTTTACTGTTGTTGTTAACATCCAGCCTTGATATAGCCCAATTCGATTGAGTTAATCAATATTATCCTGATGGATTTAACCCAATCCCCTGTGGTTTCACGTATAATTTTACCAGTTTCAATATAAAAAGGATGTTCTTTAATGAGCGCTCGTCACTCACGGTTAATTATTTTGGGCTCTGGACCTGCAGGCTACAGCGCGGCAGTATATGCTGCTCGTGCAAATTTAAAGCCTACACTGATTGCAGGTTTACAACTTGGTGGTCAATTAACAACGACGACTGAAGTTGATAACTGGCCAGGCGACCCTGAAGGATTAACTGGTCCTGTGCTTATGGAACGTATGCAAGCTCATGCAGAACGTTTCGGTACAGAAATCGTTTACGATCATATCAATGAAGTAGACTTAAAAACTCGCCCATTTGTCTTAAAAGGTGATATGGAAGAGTACACATGTGATGCGTTGATTATTGCAACAGGTGCAACTGCACAATATTTAGGTCTTGAATCTGAAGCTGCCTTTATGGGTCAAGGTGTAAGTGCTTGTGCAACATGTGATGGTTTCTTCTACAAAAACCAAAATGTAATGGTTGTCGGTGGTGGTAACACGGCTGTTGAAGAAGCACTTTACCTTTCGAATATCGCTGCACATGTGACTTTAGTTCACCGTCGCGATACATTACGTTCTGAGAAAATCTTACAAGACCATCTCTTTGCTAAAGAGAAAGAAGGCAAGATCAGTATTATTTGGAATCATCAAGTTGATGAAGTTCTGGGTGATAAAACAGGTGTAACTTCTGTGCGCATCAAATCAACTCAAGATGCTAGTACACAAGATGTTCAGGTACAAGGTTTATTTGTTGCAATTGGCCATAAACCAAATACAAGTATGTTTGATGGTCAGCTGAACTTACGTGATGGATATATTCAAGTCCATAGCGGAACAGCGGGCAATGCAACAGCGGCTTCTGTTGAAGGTGTATTCGCAGCAGGTGATGTTGCAGATAGCGTGTATCGCCAAGCGATCACTTCAGCAGGTTCGGGCTGTATGGCTGCACTAGATGCTGAGAAATATCTTGATAATTTAAATTAATTATCTAAAAGTAAAAAAGCCACCGATATGGTGGCTTTTTTTATTAAATTAAGCATAATCAAAAAAATGATGCATTTTTAAACAAAAAATTGGAACACATAAATGACAACAACTTGGACCAATGGTTATCAAACTGAAGTTAATTATACCTACGGATATTATCGAGATCTCAGCCCCAATTTTCAAAAGTTCTGTTTATTACTCAATGGAATTGAAAGCCCAGATTTCCAAGAGAATCAAACACATTGTGAGTTAGGCTTTGGACAAGGAGTCAGTATTAATATTCATGCTGCTAGTAACATTGCAAACTTTTATGGTACGGACTTTAATCCAGCACATGCAGCACATGCCAATCAACTAGCGGAACAGAGCAAGACAGAACATTATTTTTATGATGATAGCTTTGAAGAACTGCTTAACCGACATGACTTACCCATGTTTGACTCAATCAGTTTGCATGGTATCTGGAGTTGGATTAGCTATGAAAACCAGCACATCATTTTGAAGTTTATTCGTAAATTTCTAAAGCCAAATGGCATCGTTTATATCAGCTATAACTGCGTTACTGGATGGGCCGCGAATATGCCTATTCGAGAGTTATTTCATAGTCATTTTAAATTTAATAGTAAAAGTACCAACCCATTGCAAAAGGTCACTGAAGCACTTAATTTCAGCGAAAACCTATTACAGCAAAATCCTATTTTCGCCCAGCGCAATCCAAATGCCGTACAAAAAGTTGCAGATCTAAAACAACAAAATCCGAATTATCTTATCCATGAATATTTAAACCAAGATTGGCAATGCTTTTCTTTTCAGCAAGTGGTTAGGATTTTAGATGAAATCAAACTTTCTTATGCTGGTTCTACAGACTTGAATACGCATTTAGACAACATTAACTTTTCAGAGCAACATCAAGCATTCTTAAATGCAATTGAGCACCCTATTTTTAAAGAACAATGTCGTGATTACTTCGCCAATACTCAATTTCGCCGCGATCTGTTTATTCGAGGAAAAAACAACTTAACACCACTACAAGCCCAAGAAAAACTTCGTAACACTGCTTTTGTTTTATTAACAGCTAAAGAGCAACTTCCGACAAGCATTAATGGTTTATTAGGAACCTTTCATTTAATCGAAGAAATTTATCTTCCTATAGGTGAAATGTTTGCTGAAAGAAACTATGAAGCAATTACGATTGCTGAACTAGAACAAGGGCTTAAACAATTAAATTATGCTCAAATCTTAAATGCTCTCGTCATTCTCTGTCATTTAGGCTTAGCTCAACCTTGTCAAAACTTAGCACCTAATGATCAAGTTTTGCAGCGTTGCCATAAGCTAAACCATTATTTACTTAGTCAAGCAAGCTTCCATCAAAATTATGGTGCTCTCATTAGTCCATTAACGGGTATCGGTATTCCAACCGAACATTTCCATCAATTATTTTATCGTGCCCATTTCATTGATGGGCTGAATACCGCCACTGATTTTGCTTATTACGTTCAAGATGTCATTCATCAACTTGGATGGTTGGTATTAGACAAAAAAGGAAATGCAGTCGCTGACAAAAATGAAAGCCTCACCATTATCCAAGAAAAGGCGCAATACTTTATAGACAGCAAGAAGTTGCACATCGCCAAACAACTTCGTCTATTTGAATAATTCAATGCTGGAATGGCGATCGAGGTTGATTGCCATTCTATGTTAGTTCAGTTAGCTTAGAATCAGTCCTATTGAATTTTCGTACTATGCAACAACTCCCTCCCTCACAATATATTTTTCCAGATCCTATTGAAGCAGATCCTGAAGGTCATGGTTTTATTTGCATCGGTGCAGACCTCTCCCCTTCAACACTATTTGAAGCCTATACACATGGACTTTTTCCATGGTTTAACCGAGATGAACCGATTTGTTGGTGGAGCCCTGAACCACGCTGCATTATTGACCCTAAAGCTTATAAACCAAGCAAGTCTCTAATTCGTAACATGAAGAAATATGATTATCGCATTACGATTAATCATGCCTTTGAAGATGTCATCCGATCTTGTTCTTTACCCCGCAGTTATGCAGATGAAACATGGATTAGTGAGGATATTATTGAAGGTTATACTGCCTTATTTACAGCAGGCTATGCATATAGTGTCGAAGTCTGGCAGCAAGATAAACTGGTAGGCGGCCTATATGGTGTCACCATCGGCAAAGGCTGTTTTGGTGAATCCATGTTTAGTACCGAAACCGATGTCTCTAAAATGGCATTTTATACCCTAATGTTAATAGGCCAAGAAAATCAGCTCCCTTGGATAGACTGTCAATTAGTGAATGAGCATCTGATAAGCCTTGGTGCTAGTACACTTTCTCGCCAAGCCTACTTAAAATCGTTACAAGATGTAATTATTGCCCCCTCTATCAATTGGAAAAATTATCAAGAACGTGTATTTTCAAGTAAAACAATAGCGCTTTGTGCAAAATTAAACGGTTAATGGATTAACGCCTTGGAGGGACAGATTAATGAAATCATACCAACCCAAGTCCCTTTTAAATGACTTACAGTATTATATTACGCCACCACATGACTGTAGCTATCTCGAAAACAAGTCTGCGCGAATGGTGTTTTTAGACCCGATTCATCGCATTGATGTGGTGACATTATCTGAGCTATCACGTGTCGGTTTTCGGCGTAGTGGAGACTTTGTTTATCGCCCTGAATGCCATCTATGTCGTCAATGTTTATCGTGCCGAGTACCTGTACAAGAATTCCAGATGAACAGTAGCCAAAAAAAAGCTTGGCGACGTAATCAAGATTTAACAATGAGTATCTTGCCAACATCAAAGGCTACTCAAGAACATTATGATTTGTATGAACGCTATATCAATGAACGCCATGCCGATGGTGATATGTATCCTGCAAGTCTCGACCAATTTGAGAAATTCTTAGTCCACAGTTGTACTGAAAGTTTCTTCATTGAGCTTTGGGAAAATGAAAAATTAATTGCAGTTTCAACGTGTGATTTGATGGATGATGGGCTTTCAGCTGTTTATACTTTCTTTGATCCAGATGAACAACGTCGTTCTTTAGGTGTTTTTGCAATTCTCAAGCAAATTGAATATGTTAAAACGCTAAATCTAGAGTATTTATATCTGGGCTATTGGGTGCCACATTCATCCAAAATGAATTATAAATCGCAATATACACCACTTGAGTTATTACTTGATGGACAATGGCGAAGACTCAATCGTCCACTTTCAGAAAAAGAAATCCATCAACTCGGAAACTCTTTGATGAGCACATTGCCCTCTGAGTGGAATAATTTAATTATTAAATAACGCTGCAAAATCATCAGTGCATGTTTTGACCATAATCACAGCATGCTCTTTTGTGCCATCTGAGTTTGGATAATAGTTTTTGCGTAAATCAATTTGATGAAATCCTGCTTTTTCGTATAAATGAATCGCAGCAGTATTAATTTCGCGTACTTCTAAAAATATTTGAATCGGATTATTTTTTAATTGTTGAATTGAATAATCCAGTAATTCATAACCCAAACCCTTTCCTTGCTGATTAGGATGAATCGCCATCAATAATAGATTTGCTTCATCAAGCACAGGCTGCAAAATACAAAACCCGACAACCTGATGATTATGCTCATACACTGTGCATTGATAAGATTCTAAAGATTCTTGAAACTGTTGTTTAGACCAAGGATGCGTTTGAACAAGACACTCAATTGCCGCAACACTATCCAAATCTTTTTCCTGCATCAATCGAATCACAATATCACACCTATAAATCATTGTTGCAGATTATCAGCAATTTAAAGCAAAATGAGAACAAAAAAATGGGCAACTTTCATTGCCCACCTATATTAATTTGCATTAAAACCCAGTTCAGCACGCCACTTATTCAAAAGTGCTGTAGTGTCATCATCATTTGGATGAAACTTCGGTCTCAAAAATGAAAGTAATGTTGGGATTTGACGTGTCATAAAGCCTTTATAACCATACATAAAATTAATCATATACTTCGTGTCACGCCATGTAAGTTTGCCATCAGTTTGCAATAATTTCGCAGTGAAGTACGACTGAGTAATAAAGATTAAACCCATTGCAATGACAAGTGCCAATGACCGCATGAAATAAGCTTTCGCTCCTTGTCCATACATGGCTTCGTACACATCAAAAGCGACTGCTTTATGCTCATTTTCCTCAACTGCATGCCACATCCATAAGTGATACATGGTTTCATCCATGAACATCGACTGAATATCTGGATTACTCAGTAATTCCTCGGCAATCGTAGAAGTAAAATGTTCTAGTGCACATGTGCCCGTTAAGCCAATCATTTCTTTAGTAAAGCCAAATGGTTTTAAAAGCTTAGAGGTAATACCCACAGCACGATTAATTAGTCGTCCTGT
This sequence comes from Acinetobacter sp. COS3, assembly GCF_000475335.1. Classification (NCBI taxonomy): domain Bacteria; kingdom Pseudomonadati; phylum Pseudomonadota; class Gammaproteobacteria; order Moraxellales; family Moraxellaceae; genus Acinetobacter; species Acinetobacter sp. COS3. Next base: position 1,651 of record NZ_AXCD01000056.1, on the reverse strand, counting down.
CTGATCTTCCATTTTGCGCACACCATATCCATAAGCTTCGGCTGAGGAATTAAACGCCAAATGCTCTTTTGAATGCATCGCTTCTTGACCAATAAAGGCGCTGATTTCTCTTTGTAATCTTGGATCGGCAAGCTTCGGATCATTTCGCACAGCTCTCGTACTATTTACGAAGAATTGTTCCCCTTCAGGAAATAGTGCTGACAAAGCGGTCATAAAATGCGTTAAAGCAGCATCACCATTTGCCCAGTAGCGAGGTACTTCACCAAACTCAAAATCCATTCTTCGTACAGGGAAACTAGCACCAGCTCGGTTTGAAATATTGACTTTAGCATTCATACCTTCTTCTCCTTAAAGATACTTATTTATTTTAAAAATTCATCTATCTTCTATTTATACGCCCTTTTCTATGCATGAAATAAGTGCAAATAAGGTCATAAAAGCATCATATTAGGACATCTAATTATTGTAAAGAGCGTTGTTTTAAAGCATAAAAAAGGAGCAAATGCTTGCTCCTTTTTTTTAACAATTAGTTTTTAAACGCGTCCACAACTTAAAAACCAAGTTTAGCTTTCCAGTCTTTTAATAGTTGAACTGTATCTAAATCATTTGGATGAAAGCGCGGTTTAAAATATGCCAACATTTCGCCTGCCATACCTGTAATGATCCCTTTAGAAGGACTATAACCATACTTATAGATCATCCCTAGCTCTTTTAGATTTAGCTTTTTATCTTGTTGTAATAAGCGCAAGGTAAAATAAGACTGTAAGATAAAAATTAGAGCCATCGCGAATACAAGTGCAGTCGTTCTTAAGCTATATGCCTTAAGCCCAGTTCCAAATACGCCCTCGTATACATCATAAGCAACTGCTTTATGCTCATTTTCTTCAACGGCATGCCAGAACCACATATACGACATCGTGTCATCTGTCATCAAATCTTGGATGTGTTTATTACGCAATAATTCCGAAGCAATCGTCGCGGTAAAATGCTCTAATGCTGTCGTTGCTGTTAGGTCGACCATTTCACGCGTCATACCAAAAGGTTTTACGATTTTTGAAAAATTATTTAATGCAAATTGAATATAGCGTCCCGTAATCTGTTCCAAAGAACGTACATCATGACCATATTTTTGCGCAGAAGCATTGAAATTTACATGCTCTTGGGTGTGCATTGCTTCTTGACCAATAAATGCACTAATTTCTTTTTGTAATTCTGCATTATCTTTAATTGCTGGGTAATAACGTACTGCACGTACAGCATCGATAAATAATTTTTCACCGTCAGGGAATAATGCTGACAATGCTGTCATAAAGTGTGTAAGACCAGCTGAACCATCCATCCAGTACTCTGGTACTTGATCGAAATCAAAGTTCATACGACGTACTGGAAAACTCGCACCTGCACGATTTGAAATATTTACTTTAGCATTCATGCTGCCCACTCCTTCTGTGGAATCTCTCCACTTAGATACTTTTGTTCATTTTCTTAAGTTTTATATTACGGTTTTATGCGTATCAATTAAGTGCAGTTTAGGACAGCTAAGTATCAGTTTAGGACACTCTTACAGACAAATTGTCAAACAATCGATATAAAAAAACACCCCGATGGGGTGTTTTTTTATTACCTTAGAGGCTTATGCAGTTACTTTAGC
>NZ_AXCD01000055.1:0-419 GCF_000475335.1 Acinetobacter sp. COS3 | reverse complement strand
CGTTTTTTCCAAAGTGTGGTGGGATCTTCAAGTGTGAGTTTATAGAGGCTTAAACTGCCGTCGGATTGGCCTTGTAGTGCCTGAGTAATAATACCTGTGGTACGGAACAATTGTCCTGAGTCGGTGACTTGGTCGACCGCCACTTGGCTACCAATGAATTGTTTTAATGGAATCGTAGCATCAGTGGATAAGCAAATCAGTTCTGCACGAATGCCTTGATTGATTTCATGTTGCCCATCTATACGTTGTAAAAACACCTGAGCATTTAATATAGGATTAGAAAATTGAATATGGATGGCACGTTTTTGTGGGGTGATGCCTAATTGATCTAATGCGCGAAATATATTATTCAACATCTCTTGTTATTTAATATTAACTTAAATTTCGCGCATTCTATAAACCATAGACTAATCTGTCTA
>NZ_AXCD01000054.1:0-294 GCF_000475335.1 Acinetobacter sp. COS3 | reverse complement strand
CGATGCACCAGTACTTGATGCAATCAACGCAACAGATCCAATTACAGGTACAGCAGAACCAGGTTCGACAGTTACAGTGACCTTCCCAGATGGTAGTACAGCAGACGTTGTGGCTGGACCAGATGGTAGTTGGACTGTAGATAATCCTGGGTTAAATGATGGCGATGCCGTTACAGCAACAGCGACGGACCCAGCAGGGAATACTTCAGGCCCTGCAACAGTAACAGTAGATGGATTAGCCCCAGCTATTACCATTGATGACGTACTGACCAATGACAATACGCCTGCATTAAC
>NZ_AXCD01000053.1:0-2187 GCF_000475335.1 Acinetobacter sp. COS3 | reverse complement strand
TACATTATACGAAGTAATGTAATATAAGCCTTTGAATATTATGATGTTTTCAATTGTGTAACATTGATAAGAGTTGTTTTAGGAAACTGTCCGCTAAACTCTAAATTAAATTCGAACTCACATTCACAAGGTACAGGCAAGTTTTTAAATCGTTCATAATTAGATGAACCAGCCATCTTTTGAATAATTCCTTTAGTGCCGTGACCAGCTTTTACTGGTGTCTGCACGTAAAAATTTGTGCTGTCGTAATCAATATTCTTACCTGTCTTAGGATCAACGAATGTTCCTTTACTTGGATCAACACCTGTAACTAGAAATACTTGTTTATTCATGGTTTAAACACCTCTGCTATGAAACTAAACGCAACTTAGGTTGCGGACGAAAATCGAAAGTTGAAACTGGTTCTTCATACCAATCTGGTACTTGTTTACCAAAGTCAATTTTTAGAAGCTCTACAAAACGTATTACGTTATTGTCTTTCTGGTCATGTAAATTCTGTAGAACTGCTTTAGGAATACCTGCATCTATAAGATCAGCCATATATCTAGAATATTGAGCTTTGCTATATCGTTTCTTTAATACATCACAGCCATATTGACGGATGTCATCATAAAAACGTTTTAGATTACGTGGTCTTGTAAGGGACAATTTCCCTGATTTTGTATAAACCTGATAGGTATTTGCTAATAAATTAAAGACGTCTTCGTCGTTTGTTACATTCATAAATTCACCCTCAAGGGTTTTAAATATCTCAGCGTTAGCCTTTAGCCATAAATCTTGTAAAAAATTTGGGTTTTTATCTTGATAATCAATTAAATCAAATAATTTAAGTGGTAAACCTTGTTCGTCTAACCAATATGCTTTCATACCTGTTTCAAGTCGAATAAGACCTTTTGTCCATTCTTGAAGCCTTGAATCTTGCATTACTTGAACAACACGCATTGCATTTTTATCGTTCTTATTAGCAAGAAGTATTTGCTCTTTTAACTGTTTATGAAATTCAACATTTTTACCGTAAAGCTTACGAGCCAAGCGTTTACAACGCTCTGAACCCCAATAAACGGTATTTTCAAAACATCTAACTTTAGTAGATTTACGTATATGTTTACTTGTAACGTTACGCATAAAATCAAGAGCTTTATTGACTTGATCATCGTTAGCTAGACGAGCTGAATAAGTGACATCAAGACAAAGAACTACAGCATTATCCAGATCAAGCATTTCTGTTAATTTAGGATTAGACATATATAGCCAGCCCAACATTTCCATAGCACCATGAAAAATGTTATCTGAACCAAATACGTTATGACCTTGTAAAATCTTGGCTGGAGAGCACTTCAATTCAATGTATGGTGGGTAATAACGAGAATCATCACCCTTTCCTACTTTCATACCTTCATGGTAAATCTTGAAAGCCATACCAGTGAAGCTCGTAGGTAAAGTTTCAAATGGATGATATAAAATTGAATTACAGATTTTACCCTCAGTGTTTTTATAAACACCGCGACTGTGTACAGTCGTCAAACCTAAATCTAATAAGCTACGAGTCAAAACATAACCGTCTCGCTCATTACCTAGATAGTATTCAGGCTTGAAGAAAATCCTTTGATCAATCTTATCTAACATGCCCCACCAATTATTTATTGTCATGTTGTCATATAAACATTTCACATAAATATAAACATGACAACATGTTTCGTCAATTGTTTTCATGACAACATGTATGATAAAAAACATGACAACATAGGAGCTGAAATGTGAGCAAACGAAATATGTACTTAAGAATCAAAGAGTCAGAACAAGATTTACTCAGGGAAGCTCATAGAAAAATTAATAATAAATTATTAGAAGGTGGCTATCCTGTTGTTCAAGATAGTGAAATTCTGCACCATCTGATCGAAATTGGTCTAAAAAAACTGGATGTAGATAATCTCGGTAGATTCTATATAAAAAACTAAAGATAACGGTCAAAATATAAACATATTAATACGCACGAGTCTCAAATATGAGACCTAAGTCCACACTAGAAGACGTGGACTCCCCTAACCGCCCACAAAAAAAACCGACTTTGATGTCGGTTTGCAAATCAACTTCGCATAATGAAGATTAATGTTAAATAACGCAGATTTGCATAGTAAAGTGTTGCAAATCAGCTATGTAACATAATCTTCGGCTACATTATACGAA
>NZ_AXCD01000052.1:0-629 GCF_000475335.1 Acinetobacter sp. COS3 | reverse complement strand
TGAACCGTACCATGTTTGTCGGAGACTCAACATTCTGAGAAACTACTCCGATGAAAAAATCAAACTACACCCCTGAAATCAGAGAAAGAGCGGTTCAACTTGTTATTGAATCCGAAAAAGATTATCCATCGAATTGGGCTGCAATCACTGCTATTGCTCCCAAGATAGGTTGTACCCCTGAAACACTGCGTGTTTGGCATCAAAAATATTTGGATCAACAAAATCCAGTTAAAGTACAGCATCTTTCAGATCAAGAACGTATAAAACAACTGGAACGTGAAAATAAAGAACTGCAACGCGCTAACGAAATTCTACGTAAAGCAGCCGCTTTTTTCGCGCAGGCGGAGCTCGACCGCCCACACAAATAATGGTGGATTTCATCCATAACAATAAAGACCTATATGGTGTTGAGGCAATCTGTAAAATTTTACCGATTGCACCATCGACCTATTACCGACAGCTGGATCTGACCGAGAACCCAGAAAAGCGCTCAAAACGCGATTTACATGACGTGCATCATGCTGAACAAATTAAACGAATTTGGAAAGAAAGTTCGGGTCGATATGGTGTACGTAAAGTTTGGCAACAATTGAAACGTGAAGGCTATATTGTTGCACGCTGTACGGTTG
>NZ_AXCD01000051.1:0-784 GCF_000475335.1 Acinetobacter sp. COS3 | reverse complement strand
ATTTGGAAGGAAAGTTCAGGTCGATATGGTGTACGTAAAGTCTGGCAAAAATTAAAACGTGAGGGTTATGTTATTGCACGTTGTACAGTTGCTCGATTGATGCAAAAGCTAGGTATACAAGGTGTTTGGCGTGGTAAGAATAAACAAACCACCCGTAACCGAGATGACCAAAAACGGGCAGATGATTTAGTGAAACGTAATTTTAATGCTGATCATCCAAACCCTTGCGAAGCAATGCTTCTCAGGTGGGTGACTTTACCTATATTCAAACTCATTCAGGCTGGGTATATACCGCATTTGTTATTGATGTGTTCTCACGAGCAATTGTTGGATGGAAAGTATCTACACGGATGAATACAGATATGGTGCTCGATGCATTGGAGCAAGCATTGCATGATCGAGGCATGCCAAAGAATGTGATTCATCATTCCGACAGGGGTGTGCAATATCTTTCGATTCGTTATACCAATCGTTTAGAAGCAGCAAATTTAAGAGCATCAGTCGGTACGACTGGTGATTCATACGATAATGCTTTGGCTGAAACAGTGAATGGCTTATACAAAACAGAGGTGATTGAATATTTAAAAGCAGATTGGCAAGGTTTAGCGGATGTACAGCTTGCGACACTAAACTGGGTAGATTGGTTCAACAAAAAGCGTGTACACAGTGCACTGGGTTATGTATCGCCTTTTGAGTTTGAAGCAATGTACTATGATAAGATTAACCCGTTAGGTCAGGTGGCCTAACTTAAATAAAAAGTCTCCGACAAACCCGGTACGGTTCA
>NZ_AXCD01000050.1:0-3257 GCF_000475335.1 Acinetobacter sp. COS3 | reverse complement strand
ACCTGAACTTTCCTTCCAAATACGTTTGATTTGCTCTGCATGATGTAAATCATGCAGAGCACGTTTCGCTCGATGTTCTGGGTTATCAACGAGATCTAAAGCCCGATAATAGGTCGAAGCTGCAATCGGTAAAATTCTACTTTTAGATCCTTTTATTTTTAGGGGGGATTACCCTATAAAAATGTATTTTACAGGCATTTTTATGTGCTGATCTTTTTAGAATTTAGCTATATTTCATTGACTAAACTGTTTTTTCAAAACAGGAAGAATTGCATAGTATGAATCCATTAAATGTTTATTAACTTCATCCATATCTAGAATATTCATAGGAAGATAATAATTAACAAATGTCCTTTCTAAGAAAAGCTGCTCTGCAAAGAATTCATTAGGTTCAGTGTTCATTTCATAGGCATAATTCGCATCAAAAATTCTTGCAGAATAATCAAGATATAAACAATACTCTTTATTTGAATTAATATCTGTATAACATTTTTGAACTATCTCTTTTACTCCTATTATTCCAGAAAGAGATAATACTGCCTCGAATTCTCTTACTGCTTTTGTTATTAAAACTTTATCTGGTGCAAGGGTAGATTTTTTAGAGTTCTTTGCAACTTCAACACTATTATTCCCCACATCACTGTTGTAAGTATTACTTGCAGCTAAATCTGCTGCATCAGCAGCTTTTGCCGCTGCTACAGCTTCTTCTGCTGGATCAAAACCCTCATCCGCGGCTACTGCTTCGCCATAATTCGTTAATTCTGAATTAGTCAGGTTATAGTCCACCCCGGTTTCTACCACTTCTGCCGCTGATATTGCTTCTTCAGCGGCTGTAATTGCTTCAGCATCAGTTTTAACCGATAAATTATTCATGTATGCAGTTGCTGCAACAGCAAGTGTGATAATTAGGGCTAATGCAATACAGGTGCTTCCAACTTGTATAAAAACTTTTTTCTTTGAAATTATCCAATTTTTAAGTTTTATAAAAGGGGAAAAGATTGAAAAGCTGTTTGGAACATCGATAGAGATATTCATTTTGAAGCTTTTAGAATCTTTGTTTTGAGCTTGTTGTTCAGATTGACTATTAGAGCTAGTCCTGTTTTGCTGATCAAAAGCTGCTCTTTGAGAGCGTATAAATTCCTCCTGCTGCTGTCTTTTCACATATTCTTCTTGTTGTTGTTTTCGACGTGCTTGTTCTGCTAAAAAAGTATCATAATTTTTACGTTTTTCTGGATCGATCAAGGTTTCATAAGCTTCTCGTATTTTCACCATGATTTCATTTGCATCATTCCCTTTATATCGATCTGGATGATACTTCTGAGCTAACCCCTTATACGCGAGCTTAATTATTTCTTCTGGTGCATCTTGAGAAACATGTAGTATTTCATATAAATTCATAATGAACCGTACCGGGTTTGTCGGAGACTTTTTATTTAAGTTAGGCCACCTGACCTAACGGATTAATTTTATCATAGTACATTGCTTCAAAATCAAAAGGTGGCACATAACCTAGTGCACTATGTACACGCTTTTTATTGAACCAATCTACCCAGTTTAGTGTCGCAAGTTGTACATCTGCTAAACCTTGCCAATCTGCTTTTAAATATTCAATCACCTCTGTTTTGTATAAGCCATTCACCGTTTCAGCCAGAGCATTATCGTATGAATCACCAGTTGTACCGACTGATGCTCGTAAATTTGCTGCTTCTAAACGATTGGTATACCGAATGGAAAGATATTGAACACCTCTATCTGAATGATGAATCACATTCTTTGGCATGCCTCGATCGTGCAATGCTTGCTCAAGTGCATCGAGTGCCATATCTGTATTCATCCGTGTAGATACTTTCCATCCAACAATTGCTCGTGAGAACACATCAATAATAAAGGCGGTATATACCCAGCCTGAATGAGTTTGAATATACGTAAAGTCACCCACCTGAGAAGCATTGCTTCGCAAGGGTTTGGATGATCAGCATTAAAATTACGTTTCACTAAATCATCTGCCCGTTTTTAGTCATCTCGGTTACGGGTGGTTTGTTTATTCTTACCACGCCAAACACCTTGTATACCTAGCTTTTGCATCAATCGAGCAATTGTACAACGTGCAATAACAGAGCCTTCACGTTTCAGTTGTTGCCAGACTTTACGTGCGCCATATCGACCTGAACTTTCTTTCCAAATTCGTTTTATTTGTTCAGCATGATGAAGGTCATGCAGATCCCGTTTCGCTCGATGTTCTGGATTTACTGTGAGATCTAGAGTCCGGTAATAGGTTGAAGGTGCGATTGGTAAAATCCTACAAATCGCTTCAACACCATATTGATCTTTATTGTTATGGATAAAATCCACCATTACTTGTGTGGGCGGTCGAGCTCCGCCTGGGCGAAAAAAGCGGCTGCTTTACGTAGAATTTCATTCGCACGTTGCAGTTCTTTATTTTCACGTTCGAGTTGTTTAATACGTTCTTGATCTGAAATTTGCTGTACTTTAATTGGGTTTTGTTGATCTAAGTATTTTTGATACCAAACACTTAGAGTTTCAGGAGTACAGCCAATTTTAGGAGCAATTGCGGAAACTGCTGCCCAGTTCGATGGATAATCTTTTTCAGATTCAATCAATAATTGAACCGCTCTTTCTCTGATTTCAGGAGTATATTTTAATTTTGTCATCGGGATAGTCTCTCAGAATATTGACTCTCCGACAAACCCGGTACGGTTCATCCATTATTTTGGCTAGGATCACTTCTCCAAGACCAGAACGTGTACAAATGGTGGCATTGAAGTATCCAGAAACTGCTATCTGGTTTCATCATCCAATTTGGAATATTTTCAATTTTGATTCACGTTCTGCTATTGAGACCGATAGAATCATACTTAGCTTAGCCCCTGAAGTTAGCCGTCATTTTCTTCATTTAGCTGAAAGATCATCTTTTGAGCTTAGGTTTGTAAAACGAATTTTTTATAAAAATAGTGAAATATTTGAATTACTAACAAAGTTATCTAAAAAATATCCTTTAGATACTCTAACAGTATTTATTTTGTTCTTGAATGAAGCTGTTGATATGAGCTATTCGGGATATTTTTTAAATCTTAAGATTTGTTCATTGACGGTATTAGGTCAAGTTTTTAATTTACCCCAATTACAGCTTCTACCTCCTACTGTAAAAGAGTTTTTTGAAGCATATGTACGTGCTATACCTTGTAAACATGTTGTTTTTATAGACGAAGTTGAACTGAACCGTACCATGTTTGTCG
>NZ_AXCD01000049.1:0-642 GCF_000475335.1 Acinetobacter sp. COS3 | reverse complement strand
TACTAAGAATGCATCAGACATCAGTACCTTGAATACGACTGTAACGAACCAAGGTAATGAAATCACAACACTGAAAGGTGGTTTCAATTTACAAACCAATGGTACGAATACAGGCGCAATTAAAGCAGGTGATACTGTTGACATCGGTGTGGCTGATCCAACAGATAGCAACTTAACAGCAACCAAGACAGGTAATAATGTTGCATTTGCTTTAAGTAAAGACTTGACTTTGGATAGCGTAACGACTGGCAACACTGTGATGAACAATGCAGGCATTACGACAGATAAAGTGACTGTTGGAAATGTAATCATTGATAAATCAACAAACAAGATCAGTGGTATTGAAGCAGGTACAGACGTTAAAGATGCTGTAAATAAAGGTCAGTTAGATGCTTTAGCGGCACAACAAACAACGACTGACAATGCCGCAGTTAAATACGATGATGCAACAGCGAAAGACAAAGTGACGTTAGCTGGTGCAACTGGTACGACATTGACAAATGTTAAAGCAGGCGATGTTTCAGCAACTTCTACTGATGCGGTAAATGGAAGTCAATTATTTGCAACGAATCAGAATGTAGATAAGAACACTTCTGATATCGTGACAAATGCGACAAACATTACTAAGAATGCATCAGACAT
>NZ_AXCD01000048.1:0-465 GCF_000475335.1 Acinetobacter sp. COS3 | reverse complement strand
CCTGTAGTCGTGATGCTTGGGCCACCTGTAATCACTAAGCCACTGTTGTCGAGCTTGCTGTTGCCTGTGGTCACGCTGTCAAGGTCAAGGTCGCGGCTTAAGCTGTATTGAATGGTGTTGCCACTCTTCGTCACTTGGAGGTTGCTTTCGCCTGCTGCTGTACCAATGTCAACGGTGTCACCCGCTTTGATCGCACCTGCATTGGCACCATTGCTTGCCAAGTTCCAGCCTTTGTCTAATTCGGTGATCGCATCGCCTACGTTGTTCACGTCTGTGCCATTCACGCTATAGGTCGGTGCTGTCACTGCGCCTGTCGTGCTGTTATAGGTTGCACCACCACCTAAGTTGTTGGCTGTGCTGTTACCCAATGCATCAGTCTTGTCATCCGCCGCTGCTGTTGCTGCATCCAATTGGCCTTTGTTCACCGCTTGGTCTGCTGTGGTGGCATCCGCAACATTGCTGATG
>NZ_AXCD01000047.1:0-2567 GCF_000475335.1 Acinetobacter sp. COS3 | reverse complement strand
CTATCTTTTTCATTTTCAATAGGCTTTCTTGCACAAATCTATTCTTGAAGGCTTCTTCAGCAATATAATTTCCAGATGAAGAAACCTGTCCCTAAAATCTACCGTACAACCAATTGGTCCTCGTATAACCAAGCTTTAATCAATCGAGGAAATATTTCAATCTGGTTTGATCCCAAGACCCAATGGTATGCTCAGCTAAAAGGTAAACAAGGACGAAATCAAACTTACTCCGATGCAGCAATTCAATGCTGTTTAATCATCAAATCTCTATTCCGTCTTTCTTTACGTATGGTCACAGGCTTTGTTCAAAGTCTCATTAAACTGTGTGGCTTGAATTGGACAGCACCAGATTACTCTACCCTCTGTAGACGACAAAAGCATATCGATATTGCGATAAGCTATCAGAAAAGTAGTGATGGGTTACACCTACTCGTCGACTCTACAGGATTAAAATTTTTAGGTGAAGGCGAATGGAAGCGTAAGAAACATCAGCCCGAATATCGTCGGCAATGGCGTAAACTGCATATTGGTATAGATGCCGAAACACTGCAAATACGTGCCGTTCAGCTCACAACAAACAATGTGAGTGATTCACAGGTGCTTGGTGATTTGCTTGATCAAATTCCGTTGGATGAACGAATTGATTCAGTCTATACAGATGGTGCTTATGACACAAAGCACTGCCGACAATTCATTTTAGATCGAGATGCACATGCAGTCATTCCACCTAGGAAGAATGCAAAGCCTTGGAAAGATAAGAAATTGAGATCTTTAGAGAGGAATGAATTATTAAAAACAGTCAAACGGTTAGGTAGGACACTATGGAAAAAATGGTCTGGTTATCATCGTCGAAGTTTAGTGGAAACCAAAATGCATTGCATCAAATTATTAGGCGATAAATTAACAGCAAGGAGTTTTCCTAGTCAGGTGAATGAGATTCATGCACGTGTAGCAGTTTTGAATAAATTCACAGAATTAGGTCGACCTCATACCCAAGTTGTCACTTGAATTTAACTCAATTAGGGTAGCATTGTCTTTCAAACCTTTGTGCAACAAAGCCCTCCATAGTAATAAGCTTGCCCAATATTAAATAGAGCACTTGCATTATCTGCATCAATATCTATAGCTTTTGAAAAATATGCAAGCGCCTTTTTATAATCTTGTTCAAATACTATTCCTTCTTGGTTATAAATTCCTAACATATTGATAGAATCAGCATGATTCATGCTTGCAGCTTTTTCAAAATATGGTAAAGCCTGCTTATAATTTCCTTGTAAAAGCTCTAAGATACCTAAATTATGGATACCACCAACATAATTTTGATCAGCTGCTTTTTGAAACCACTTTTTAGCTTGTTTTAAATCAGTTTCTCCCCAAAAACCATGCTGATAACCATTACCTAATGCATTTTGTGCTTTAGCATCACCTTGATCCGCAAGTTGCTTAAATATTTTATATGCATCTTCGTATTTATCTTGATCGAATAAATTTTGCGCTTTTTCAAATAAGGGATTAACGTCCTGTTGGCTATGGCTATCTTTCGGTTTTGTCGTATTAGTAGAATTACCACAAGCTGCTATAGAAAATGAAGATAAAAACAAAATTAGAAAAACTAAGAAAACATTATTTTTTGTTTTAATCTTCATATTCAATCTAACTCACTTATATTAAACAATTGATATAAATTAATTTAATTTGGATGATCAACATACCACTTCAAGTTTTGTTGTGCTTTAGGATCACCTAACTCTGCCAAAGGCTTAATAATTTCTATAGCTTTCGCAACACTTTTATTAACACCTTTACCACTAAAGTACATCTCCGCCAATTGAATCTGTGCCAGACTATAATCTTGATTTGCAGATTTATTAATCCATATAAAAGCTTTGTTATAGTCCTGTTCGACCCCATGACCATAATAATATGCTTGTCCTATATTAAATAAAGCACTTGCATTATTCGCATCAATATCTATAGCTTGAGAAAAATATTTAAGTGCCCTTTTATAATCTTGTTCAAATACAATTCCTTCTAGGTAGTAAATTCCAAGCATATTGATAGAATCAGCATGCTTCATACTTGCAGCTTTTTCAAAATATGGTAAAGCATCTTTATACTGCTTTTGTAAGAATATACTTACACCTAAGTTATGAATTCCTTTTGTATAATTTTGAGCTGCAGACTTACGATACCAATATTCAGCCTGTTTTAAATTAACTTCCCCCCAGTATCCATACTCATAACCATTTCCCAAAGAGTTTTGAGCTTTTGCATCTCCCTGCTCAGCAAGCTTCTTTAATATGTTATATGCTTCCTGAGGTTTATCTTCGTCAAATAAACTTTCTGCTTTTTTAAATAAGTTATCAATGTCCTGTTGGGTATTGCTATCCTCCTGTTTTGCTGTGTTTGTAGAATTACCACACGCCACTAAAGAAAATGAAGATAAAAACAAAGTCAAAAAAATCAAGAAAGCATTCTTTTTTGTCTTAATCAACATACTCAGCACCAATTTATTCAAATCAACAAAATTATTTTATAAATTTTACAACAAAACAATGTAAAAAAAA
>NZ_AXCD01000046.1:0-675 GCF_000475335.1 Acinetobacter sp. COS3 | reverse complement strand
TCGATTGATGCAAAATCTAGGTATACAAGGTGTTTGGCGTGGTAAGAATAAACAAACTACTCGTAGCCGAGATGATCAAAAACGTGCACCTGACTTGGTGAAACGCAATTTTACTGCTGATCATCCTGACCAACTGTGGGTCGCTGACTTCACGTATATTCGAACCAATTCAGGCTGGGTGTATACCGCCTTTATTATTGATGTGTTCTCACGAGCCATTGTTGGATGGAAAGTATCTACACGAATGAATACAGATATGGTGCTCGATGCATTGGAGCAAGCATTGCATGATCGAGGCATGCCAAAGAGCGTGATCCATCATTCCGATAGAGGTGTGCAATATCTTTCCATCCGCTATACCAATCGTTTAGAAGCAGCAAATTTACGAGCATCAGTCGGTACGACTGGTGATTCATACGATAATGCTTTGGCTGAAACGGTGAATGGCTTATACAAAACAGAGGTGATTGAATATCTAAAAGCAGATTGGCAAGGGTTGGTAGATGTACAACTTGCGACATTAAACTGGGTGGATTGGTTCAATAAAAAGCGTGTACATAGTGCTCTAGCTTATGTATCACCATTTGAGTTTGAAGCAATGTACTATGATAAGATGAGCCCGTTAGGTCAGCTGGCCTAACTTTAATAAAAATCTCTCCGAAAAACCCAGTACGG
>NZ_AXCD01000045.1:0-24781 GCF_000475335.1 Acinetobacter sp. COS3 | reverse complement strand
ACGTGTATTATGTTAATTTTAGGAAAACTTATAATCAGAATAATTAACAGCCACTGTTTTATTGGTAGCTATTAATTATTTAAAGGATTGTAATTTTTACCTATGAGTACTTTGATCTTTTGTTTTCCAAAGAGAGTATAGAATTCCTGTAAACAAGATGATGAACGTGATCGAAAGGGAGACTGGCGGTGGAATTTTTGCTATACCTAATCCATCAGCTATAAAAATTTTTGATCCAATAAAGACTAACAATACTGCTAATGCGTACTTCAAATAATGGAAGCGGTCGACCATTGCTGATAGGGCAAAATATAAAGCACGTAATCCCAAAATTGCGAAAATATTTGAAGTATAAACAATAAATGGATCTGTCGTAATCGCAAAAATCGCAGGAACACTATCTATTGCAAAGATCAGATCTACAAATTCAATCATGATCAAGGCTAGAAAAAGTGGTGTCATAAACCAGGTTAATTGGTTAGTTTTTGGATCAATCTTTTTCACCCAGAACTTCTCTGCATGAAGCTGCTCAGTGACACGAAATCTTTTTTTAATAAAGTTCAAAATAGGAGAATTTCCGACTTCATATTCTTTATCAACACTTAGCCACATTTTTATCCCTGTAAAAATAAGAAAGGCTGCAAATATATAAAGAACCCATGAAAATTGGCTGACCAGTGTTGCGCCCACGCCAATCATGATAGCTCTTAGAAAAATTACACCTATAATTCCCCAAAATAAGACTCTATGCTGATAAATTCTTGGTATCGAGAAATATGAAAAAATCATTGCAATGACAAAGATATTATCCATCGCTAATGATTTTTCAATTACAAAACCGGTTACATAGTTAATCCCTGCCGTGGGTCCGAGATACCACCACACCCATGCGCCGAAAAGTAAACCTAATGTAATATAAAATGCTGATAGTGCTAAGCTTTCTTTAACACCAATCTCTCTTACCTTACGATGAAATACTCCAAGATCTAGAATAAGCAGGACAAGTACAATAAGGATAAAGAAAATCCTTAGCGTGCTATATTTTCCGTTTCCTGAGACGACCCCTAACTGAAGACATTGACGGTGGATGGGCTGCAATGGGAATTAAAACCTCTACAGAGTTCACAGCGGGTTGCAAGCGTTGGGTTGAGTTGAGGTTATCGGATTGGAAGTGGAGGGCTGCCATATGATTGCCATCTCTGACATAGCGTTTTAAGGTATTTTTCTAGGGCGTATTGATGTTTCAACGTATTAACAATCATACGAACAACCTCATTCTCTCAGGTCATTTTCTTCTTGCCGATGGGTGATTTTTCGCCGATAAGCACTTGGTGATACACCAAACCAGCGTTTAAACGCGCGCCGAAAATTAGCAGAGTCGTGGTAATTCAGTAAGCTGGCAATTGCCTCGACCGATATTTGAGGGTCATGTAAATAACTACTGGCTTTCTCAGATAAAATCCGATCTCGAATCAGCCGGTAACTCGTGTTCTCTTTGACCAGACGTCTGGCCAGCGTACGCTTATTCATAAACAAGGCTGCAGCCAGATCCTCTTCACTCAGTTGCCCGAGCGGATAGGACAGCATGGCTTTTTGCACTTGGTAGGTGGTGCTGTGTTGTTGGGTCTTGAGCCGGTTGAGGATCATTTCGCATTGTTGCATCGCCAGCAGATAGCTATCGTGCTGCGCGGATGCATTGGCAATCAAGCACAACTCGGTCGGCACTCGGATCGACAGTTGTGGCTGATCAAACTGATAGGTACCGGCAAGATAATCCGCGTAACAGGCATGATGATCGGGGGCGGGATGGCTAAACTGAATCACCGCCTCGGTCAGCGGTCGTCCAACAATAAATTCGGCACATTCCGAAAAAATCACCGCAACAGTTTCGGACAGTAGCCGATGTACTGCATGACTCAAGGTCTGCTCAAAGAAAATCAAGCAGGTCGTCCACTCAGCATTGGTGTGTGTTTCGAGCCTAATCAAACTCATACGGGTCGGCAAAAAAGTTTGAAACGCTTGTAACACGGCCAATAAGTTCGGGCTGCTATTGATTAAAAAGCCCATCGAGCCATGTGTTGACGGCGTGAGCCGCTGCCCTAAACGCAAGCCAAACTGATCGGATGCGGACAACTCCAAGCTATTTTGTAAGATTTGAATCTGTTGGCTGGCCTTGATCATCGTGTCGTCACGCATCAGTTGTTCAGCGGTCAGCGTGGTGAATTTTAATAGTTTAGGTAGGTCACGCGCCTGCAAGTCCAGCTCTCGGCCAATCAGACGGGTATAGCTACAGGGGATATTAGCAGATTCACTTGTACTGGCGAGACCAGTCAGCAGACTTGGATGCAACATGGCTCAAACACCTCAATAACAGACCAGTATGAAAGAACATCGACTAGAAAAATGCAATCGACGATGGGGCTACAGCGCCATAATCGTCTTTTAATGACCCTATATTGTCAACAAGAGACCTGTAAGCAGTATGGATACATGTCTATTATGAGTAAAGAGGGATGGCTATTTTCATCGGCGTCACCAGCAACCGTATACCACACAGGAGTAGTAATAATGGGTCAAATTACATTGATCGAGTATGACGGTACCGCCACCGTACTTGACATCGAAGCGGGCAAGTCGCTGATGCAACTGGCTATCGATCACGGCGTATCCGGCATTGATGGAGATTGCGGTGGCGAATGTGCTTGTGGAACCTGTCATGTGATCGTTGACGGTGCTTGGCTGGCGGCGACAGG
Organism: Acinetobacter sp. COS3; assembly: GCF_000475335.1. Taxonomy (NCBI): domain Bacteria; kingdom Pseudomonadati; phylum Pseudomonadota; class Gammaproteobacteria; order Moraxellales; family Moraxellaceae; genus Acinetobacter; species Acinetobacter sp. COS3. Next base: position 22,028 of record NZ_AXCD01000045.1, on the reverse strand, counting down.
ACAGCCCAATGACGAAGAGGCGCGCATGCTAGAGATGGTACCAGAAGGTACGGCGTCGTCTCGTTTGGCGTGCCAGATTCAATTGTCCGATGCAATGGATGGCATGGTGGTGCATTTGCCTGAGTTTCAAATGTAGTGACGGCAGATTTCAACAGCTGTTAAGCATCATCATTGAGGAATGAATCATGAAAAACATGCAAGCCACACTAAACCAAATTTCAGCCCTGCTGCCGATACCCATGCATTTACAAGTGAAAGGCATGCAGGTGTTCCAAAAGGTCAAGCAACGGGTGACACAGGCGCAACCGTTCCCTGATTTTGTAGAAAAGCCAATCCCCGATGTTGCCACGCTCAAGCTCGAAGACATCGATATGAGCAATCCGTTTTTATATCGACAGCATCAATGGCAGTCATACTTTAAGCGGCTACGCGACGAGCGTCCTGTTCATTACCAAAAAAGCAGTCCATTCGGTGCATTTTGGTCGATTACCCGTTATGACGATATTGTGTTCGTGGACAAATCCCACGAGCTGTTTTCGGCGGAACCGGTGATTGTGATTGGCAAGCCGCCCGCCGGACTGGATGTGGAAATGTTTATTGCAATGGATCCGCCTAAGCACGATGTGCAGCGTCAAGCGGTACAAGGTGTGGTCGCACCGAAAAATTTAAAAGAAATGGAAGGGCTGATCCGCAGTCGGGTACAAGAGATTTTGGATGATTTGCCGCTCGATACGCCGTTTGATTGGGTGGAGCGGGTGTCCAAAGAAATCACCGCACGCATGCTGGCGACCTTGTTAGATTTTCCGTATGAACAGCGGCACAAGCTGGTGTACTGGTCTGATACGTTGGCGGGCAGCGCAGAAGCCACGGGCGGTGAGATTAGCGACAACGATGTGCTTTTTAATGCCGCCGCTGATATGGCCAAGCAGTTTGCCGCGCTGTGGCATGCCAAGGCGGCTCAGCAAGCGGCAGGTGAGCCGATGGGATTTGATTTGATTAGCTTAATGCTGAGCAATGACGATACCAAGGATTTGATTCACCGTCCGATGGAGTTTTTGGGCAATTTGGCCTTGCTGATTGTCGGTGGGAATGACACCACGCGGAACTCCATGACCGGCGGGGTATATGCGCTGAACCTGTTTCCTGAGCAGTTTGTCAAACTGAAAAACCAACCGAGCCTGATTCCAAATATGGTGTCCGAGATCATTCGCTGGCAGACCCCACTGGCGTATATGCGTCGCATCGCCAAGCAAGACATCGAGATGCACGGCCAAACCATCCGTAAGGGCGACAAGATCTTAATGTGGTATGCCTCGGGCAATCGTGACGAGCGGGTGATTGAACAGCCAGATGCGTTTTTGATTGATCGTAAAGGTGCACGCAATCATTTGTCATTTGGCTTTGGTGTGCATCGCTGTATGGGCAATCGCTTGGCCGAGATGCAGTTGCGGATTCTGTGGGAGGAGTTATTGCTTCGCTTCGACAATATTGAGGTATTGGGTGAGCCAGAGTTGGTGCAGTCTAACTTTGTGCGCGGCTATGCCAAGATGATGGTCAAACTGACTGCCAAAGCGTAGGTATCAAAATAGGCGACAGAGGCATTTTGCAACTGTCGTCGGCAACAATTGATGCTGTGCATCAACCATGAACTGAGTGAATTCATATGCAAACAATCGTCATCATTGGCGCAAGTCATGCTGCGGCGCAGTTGGCGGCAAGTCTGCGGCCAGATGGCTGGCAGGGCGAGATTGTGGTGATCGGCGATGAGCCGTATTTGCCGTATCATCGACCGCCGTTGTCCAAGACCTTTTTATGCGGTGCACAACTGGTCGATGAGTTATTGATTCGGCCAGCCGCTTTTTATCAAAAAAATCAGATCGAATTTCGGCACGGGCGGGTGGTTGCGATTGATCGGGCAGCGCGCAGCGTGACACTACAAGATGGCAGTACGCTTGCGTATGACCAGTTGGCGCTGTGTACCGGTGCACGAGTCAGGACGGTGTCGCTGGCTGGGTCTGATTTGGCAGGTGTGCATTATCTTAGAAATATCAGCGATGTACAGGCTATCCAGCCATTTGTACAACCCAACGGCAAAGCAGTGGTGATCGGTGGTGGCTATATCGGTCTTGAAACAGCCGCCGCATTGACCGAGCAGGGCATGCAGGTGGTGGTCTTGGAAGCCGCCGAGCGGATTTTGCAGCGGGTAACTGCACCGGAAGTGTCGGACTTTTATACGCGGATTCATCGCGAACAGGGTGTGACGATTCATACCGGTGTGTCGGTCACGGCGATCACGGGTGAGGGGCGGGCGCAAGCGGTGCTGTGTGCCGATGGTTCGATGTTCGATGCAGATCTGGTGATCATCGGGGTCGGGGTTGTACCGAATATCGAGTTGGCGCTGGACGCGGGCTTGCAGGTGGACAATGGTATTGTGATTGATGAGTATTGCCGTACCAGTGCGCCAGAGATTGTGGCCATCGGGGATTGTGCCAATGCGTTTAATCCGATTTATCAGCGGCGGATGCGCTTGGAGTCGGTACCAAACGCCAATGAACAGGCCAAAATTGCCTCGGCGACCTTGTGTGGCTTACAGCGGACCTCGAAGAGTTTGCCTTGGTTTTGGTCAGATCAGTATGATCTAAAGTTGCAGATTGCGGGACTCAGTCAGGGGTATGATCAGATCGTGATTCGGGGTGATGTGCAGCAAAGGCGTAGCTTTGCAGCGTTTTATTTGCAGGCGGGTCGCCTGATTGCGGCGGATTGTGTGAATCGTCCGCAGGAGTTTATGCTAAGCAAAAAGCTGATCACGGCTGGTACGGCGGTCGATCCACTGCGGTTGGCGGATGAGTCGATTGCGGTACAGGCGTTGATGGGGTAGCTTAAAACTACATCAGGCTAGATTTGCATTACGCTGATTCAGATGTTAATCAGAATGGCATCGATAGATACCTGTGAGAGCAAGTCAGGTGCAGCTTTGGCTTTGTGTAATTCACCACCCGTGATCGCAAACACGATGGGTAATCCATACCCATCTACGGCAAGATGGATCTTACTTGTCTTGCTACCTCGACTTAAGCCAATCGCCTCCTGATCGTGAGTTGCAGCACGTGCATTATGTTGATGTGCCTTGACGTAATTGCTATCCATAACCCCTACTCTATATCAGAGTCAGTAGATAAAACCCTGAGTATGCTTTGGAAAAAACCTTTTGCTGACCAGTCGTTGTATCTTTTGTAGAGATTAGGCTGCTGACCAAACTCAGTCAGGAGGTAGGTCTAGCCATGGACATTTCACCCACATTCTGTAGAGCATGGCTTCTACGGTGAGCCGTAAATTTGGTTTGTGATCAATGTCCTGTTGCTTGAGCATAGGAGAAATCTTTGCTCAATGTTGGTCGTTCAGCATAAAGCGTGGCATGGTGGACTCGGATGGGGAGAGCTTTAATTCTCTGAGTCTGCCTCCAATTTGCAATCAATATTTTCAAACGTCAACACACTCTAATGTAAAAAAACTAACATTAAAAAAACACCTCTGCCAAAAGGTCTGGTAGCTATATTCGATGTCAAAGATGATCTGGCTCACCTGCTGCGTTGTTAACTCATTCTATCAAATTTTGAGGACAGGCTTGACATTTGGTCAATCGACCAATATATTCAAAATATGCATTTGGTCATTTGACCAATACCCGTTGAATTCTTGTGTGATATTTGCTGTGCCTGACCAAGGTGAAAAATATTGCTCAAGGTCAAATGTGATAGCAGGTTTACAGACATTCGATGCCTTTACAAGGAAACTCTCGCCATGACTCATATGATCAATATCCAGCCACGTAAGCCGCGGTTTGATTTAAGTGATGTTCCAGTTTTTTGGAACGACGGTGACCCGGTGTTAACACGCTTCTTTGATGCACTTTCTATTCACTTCCCCGATGGAGAGCGTTTTTTTATTCAGTCGGTGCGTAACTATCAGGATCTGGTCACAGATCCTAAACTGAGAGAAGATATCAAAAACTTTTTTCGCCAAGAAGCGCAACATGGCATTGTGCATGACCAGTATAATGCGGTGATGCAGTCGCAAGGCATTCATGTCGAAAAGGTCATCGCAAGATTCAAATTATTTATTCGGCTCTCCCAAAAACACCTGCCCGCCAAGTATCTGTTGGCCATGACAGCTGCCTTTGAACATATTACTGCTGTACTAGGCGAGGGTGCTATGGAGGGTGAGGGTGAGATGTTCAAGAATGCTCATCCCGCAATGCGTGCCATGTTCATGTGGCATGGGGTAGAAGAAGTCGAACACAAAACAGTAGCCTTTGATGTTTACGAAACAGCGGCAGGTGGGGGGTATTTCACCCGCGCATCTGCTTTGATTATCGGAACGCTACTGGTACATGCGGTGGTTGGCTCAGTTCTTTGGCATATGTTGAAAATTGACAAACTACAAGGTCAGCCATTGGTGCTTGCTAAGGGATTTTATCGCCTCTATGGACCACGTGGCCTGATTACCAGACTTATTCCACGCTATCTGGACTGGTTTAAGCCAGGTTTCCATCCTAGCGACACCGAAATCCCAGAAAAGGTTAATTCTTGGCTGGCTGAATATGATAAGCATCAAGACCCTATGGAAGCGTCACGAATTGTTTTTAATGTCCCCATTGCAAAAGCTGTATAGATCAGGAGAGACCGTGAAAGACTCGACTCGACTTGACCAAGTCGAGTAACCTGTCTTATTGATATAATGTTATGAGTCAAACTATGTTGAGTAGTGAATCTACGCGAGTCGAAGTTGCTGACCGCGAGAGAGTATTAGCCGCTTCTGCCAAGCTGTTTCGAGAAAAGGGTTTTGAGCGTACCAGTGTGCGAGAAATTGCCAGTGCTTGTGGTATTCTTCCAGGCAGTCTGCATTACCGCTATCGTAGTAAAGACGATATTTTGGTTGATATGATGCGGCTTGCTATTGAGAGAACTATTTACAGGATTGTTGAGGCGACTTCCGCGATTCAAGATCCACTCAAAAAAATGCAATCGGCACTGCAGACACATGTCGATATCCTTATGTCGGGTGACGATATGGTTTATGTGTTGTTGTTTGAGTGGCGCTCGGTACATGGAGTCGCACGTGAGCAGATTATTGCTGAGAGAGACAGATACGAGCGATATTGGCAGACAATTCTTGATGATCTGCAGTCTTATGGTTGTATCCGAAACGATGTGGATGCAGATCTGTTAAGACTGATTGGGCTAGGAGCAATAAACTGGGCTGCCACTTGGTATAAAGAAAATGGTAAGTACAATCTTGAACAGATCGCGGATGCGATATGGCAGATGATGACAAGAGGCATCCTTAATCCAGATTTTCACGAAGAGGCAAAAAACCTGTGACCAACTATAAGACTCCATCCCGTATCACGCACGCCATCGGGAGGCATTGTGGCAGCTCCGCAATTCGTGATTTGCTCGAGTTTAATGGGCTGAATATTTCCGAGGCCATGTGCTTTGGATTAGGCTCAGGGCTTGGCGTGACCTATTTGGAAATGGCTGACGCCCCTGTGCCATTTTTAGTGCATGTGCGGTCTTTGGGGTTTGAAGCGCGCGTATTTGAAAGTATCGGTATACCCTTTGAGTGGCAAACCTTCGAGTCACCCGAATCGGCAGCCACCGCGCTGGAGAAATGTTTGGATGCGGGTCACCCCACCCTGTTGCTGACGGATATTTTTTATTTACCTTACTTCAACAGCAGCACGCACTTTCCCGGTCACGCCATAGCCGCTTGGTCGAGAAATCCAGAGACAGGTGCGGTATTTGTCACCGATACCGAGCGTCCGAGTGTTTTGTCGGTGACGCGAGAGGCACTGACCCGCGCACGTTTTTCTACACAGCCCCCATTTATTCACTATGGCAATATGTTCACGCCCACCGCGTTTCAAGGCGAAATTACCCCCGAGATGATTACCGGTGTCATCCATGACAACGCCAAGTCATTAGCTGTGAGTGGCATATCGGCACTGGAAACATGGCTGGCCGAACTGAGTCGTTGGGGAGCCACAGGCGATTGGCACTGGACGACCCGATTTGCCTACCAAATTATTGAAAAGCGTGGCACAGGTGGCGGCGGCTTCCGCAAAATGTACGCTGAATTCCTTGATGAAGCGGTTCACTATGACGCAAGTGTACAGCAATATCGACTGCCCCTGTTAATGAGGGCTTGCGAAAAAGCATGGACGGCATTAGCCATGTGTTTGAAGTCTGCCTCGGAAAGCACAAACTTTCCATATGCCGCCATTGAAGAGGCCATTGTGGCGGTGATGCAGGCCGAACGTAATTATACAGATGCCGCCCTTGCACTTTGAGACGTGCCGCTAATTTTTTCGCAATAAAATCAGCCAGCAATGGCGGGAGTTCAAAAATGGACAGTAATAACACGGCACACCTGACCATGGCTAAGGCGTTTTTTGGTACTAATCACCCTTTATTCAATATGTTCAATATTAGTGTTGGTGCAGTGAGCGATGGTCATGCCGAGATGACGATGCCCTTCTCTGAGCAACTCTCTGACCGTAAAGGCTCACTGCATCGAGGGGCTTTGGTGACGCTGCTGGATACGACTTGCGGCTTATCTATTTTTTCGTCATTGCGGTCGTTAGAGCCGATTGCCACTATTGATTTGCGTGTCGATTTTTTGCGACGTATTCCCTCTGCGGTAGGTTTAAAGGCGATAGTGGATTGCATTGGTAGAACCGATACGGTGGCCTTTATCACGGGCCGAGCGGTTGCAGAAGACAGTGGTGAGCTACTGGCTACTGTCACTGGTTCTTTCGCAATCGGCACGATGGGACCCTCTTTTGACAGCAATGAAGCGCGAGGCGAGTGATATGAGTATAGTAAATCAGATGAGCGCGGAAACACCCCCACTAAAATTGTGTGACGAGCCTTTTGTCGATTTTCTAGGTTTTCGTGAGGAAATGCAACATGGAGAAATACAGTACTTTATGGACTTTCGTGATTCGCATATCGGCAACCCGATGATTGGCACGTTTCATGGCGGCATTCTCGCGAGTTTTGGTGAAGTGGCCGCCGCCGCCTATCTTGCCCGTCAGCGTGGTGATAATGAGCTGCCCTTATGCTCCACGATGACCTTTGATTACCTGCGGCCAGCATTTATAGGTACGTTACAGGCAGTCCCCAGTATTGTTCGTGCGGGTCGGCGCATTACGACAGTATCGGTTCAGTTACTACTTGATGGCAAGTTGGTTTGTATCGGTCGATTCCTGTTTACGGTTAGCAGCAAATAAAATTGGAGCAAGCTCAGTTCAGGATGCCGACCCTGTTTTACTCAGAAAAATTTTCAATAGATAGACAAATAATATCAAATAGCTGGAACTACTACTGATACCGATACAGCGTTGGCGCAGAAATCCCAAACTCCTTCGCCAATGCTCGCTTGGTTTTGTAGTCGCCAGATTCAAGACGTTGATGCAGCAGAGCCACTTGTTCAGGAGTCAGTGACGGCTTACGGCCCTTGTAGGGGTCGTCTCAGGAAACGGAAAATATAGCACGCTAAGGTTTTTCAATTGCGCGCAATGGCCTAAATTTTCCACCACCTATCTTGGCTTTGCTTCGCCATAGATAATCCCCAGTTAAATTGATGTGCTCCCACCCCAGCGGTGACAGATATTGCAGCAAGGTATCATCGACTGTGCGACCATGCCCTCGTAGGGCGTTAGTCGCTCTCTCTAAATAAACCGTGTTCCACAATACAATGGCGGCGGTCACTAGATTCAAGCCACTGGCTCGATAACGCTGTTGCTCAAAGCTTCGATCTCGAATCTCACCCAATCGATAAAAGAAAACGGCGCGCGCTAATGCATTACGGGCTTCACCTTTATTTAATCCAGCTTGAACCCGACGGCGTAGTTCTACGCTTTGCAACCAATCCAAGATAAACAGTGTGCGCTCTGGTGTAGCAGCGGCACAAGCGCGGGGCGTTGTGTTTGGTCGTCGTCCTGGTCAACGTACCAAGTCAGATCGTCTGGCACCTAAAGTGTTGGAGTTGGTGTCTGCTGGACACTCTTATCGACAAGTCGGTCGGCTGGTCAATCTAAGCAAAAATACCGTGTTGGATATCGTTAAAAGAAGTCGGAGTGAAAATCCTTAGCGTGCTATATTTTCCGTTTCCTGAGACGACCCCTATTTCTATTTGAAGCTGCAATCTTTGACGCAATTTTGAGTTTAGTGAAGTTTGAATCAGACATTTTTTCTCAATACATGACGATCTCTAATCTTAACTTCAATTAAATGCTCAAATAAAAGAGTAATTATAAATGAGTCCTTGCGATTTAAGTTATTCATCGTCTTTGTGATGATCATTATCGAATAGCTTACAAGTAAAAATTATTGCTAATATGACTAGGCTAGAAGAAATACCAGCATATAAGTTGGCTAAAGTTCCACCAAAAGCAACAAGATCTTCTAAAAACAAGATGACTATAACTATAATAGATACATGTAATATAATAAGTTTTAGATCATGAAACTTATTAATTGATAGTGTCTTAAGAAAAGAACTATTGTCAAAAATAGCTTGTCGAATAAATAATTTATAAAAACCTGCTGAAATTAAATGAAATGTAATAGCAATTAACGAGACATCGAGGATTTTTAAAAATTTAACAACAACTATTTTTACTTCAAAATTAGTTGCATATATATTTTTTATAATAAAAATTATTGCATCAATTAGAAGATATATAGTTGATAAATATAAAAAAATAGAAGATAGTATGCAATTTATAATAACTATAATAACTAAAAATCTACTCTTTTCAAAAAAATTTTGTAGCACTTGATAACATCCCTTAAAATGAGGCTTTGTTGCATAAATATGTAAGCATCTGATTTAAATAAATTTAATTTTGGATCAAAAAATAATCAAAACTTTTAAAATCATATAGTTATGATATCTTTGTGCAACAAAGCCGTCCAGTACTGGAAACTACATCATAACCTCTCTGATTAACTGAATCAGCTAATTGTCCTAAGGTCATCATAGCTACATAAAGTTCCCCAATTCTTCCTGTTAAATGCCTTAATTCTGCAATAGGCATTCCCCCATAAGAAAGCTCTCTAAAATATACTAATTCTTTATTTTTATAGCATAAAAATAAAGGCCGCAAATGCGACCTTTAATTAATATGAGTCCGAACGACGCCCGAAGTAATCTAAAAACTTAAATGGTTAACGCTCGAAAGAATTAACCAAATTCTTAGAAACTTAGTAATACTTAGTATTACACCTCGCTCTATACGCTTATATGACAACAGCGTGCTGACCAATTTTTCATCTGACCATCTAGGTTGTCAAGGTCGATGTAACGTCTTTCAGCAAAGACTCATCTATTAGGGTATCATTCCCCTGAGAAATGTCAAATTCTATCTTCTTTTCCCTTTTTTAAAAGTACTTTCTAATCATGCAACAACCTGTTTTACAAATAAAAGAAGATACAATAGAGCAGAATTTATTTTGGGAAATTAATGGTTCTATCGATCTAGCTATAATTCCTGGCAATACCATAAAAGGTATTCCTCATGATCTTCCAATTAGATTACAAAATGGCTATGCAAAAGGTAGAAATGGATTTGGCTATCTGCATATTTTAAGAAATCATGGTCAAGAATTTAATCGCTTAAGACCCCCCACTGATGTTTTCGGATTTTTGGTGAAAAAATTAGGCCAAGGAGGGAGTTTTCATCATCAAACAGATAAAAGAAAAGGGCTCTATTTAGCAATGCTTCCTTCTGGGGTTATTATTTTGGATTATGTTGCAAAGGGTAGAGATTCCTTTTTTACAATTATTACAGCTTATACAACCAATCGTTCTATTGATGGTAAAGAAATAGGTAGATATATCAGTACTTTCCAAGTTAAACCTAAGAAATAATAAAACTTTTTAGAAAAGCACCATCTATTTTTCATTTAACATAAAATCTCTTATGCGCAGTTCAGATGTTAGAAACAATTTAAAGTGTCTTGTCTGTATTCTCACCAATAAAAATGTCTAGTCTGTGATGAACATCAACAGCCTACTATGGTTTTACTACATTCAATTAAGTTTTTTGAAACTAAAATAGTTTCAAATAAGTTCTATATTAGTTGTTATTCCTCACTTAATTTCTTTAGTGCAAATCTAATAATTCCATTATGGGTTTGACCATATTTCTCTGCCAGTTCAGCTAATAACTTGTACTCATACTCATTCATCGGGATCGTATGCGTCTTAAATTTTCTAGAAGCTTTCGGGTCTAATTTTGGTGTGAGCTGTTCATTAGCACCATTAATGAATGCTTCCTCAGAAAAAGGTTTCGTAGTTTCTCTTTTCTTAATCATGCCAGAAGCTCCTCCATGAATGCCTCAAATTCTTCTATTGCTTTTGGATTATTGGATTCAACTACACCTTTCCCTTCAGCTGTGACATCACGATAAACCTTACGATCATGAATCACTGACGACAAGGCTGTGAACAACCGGAAGTCAGCTAAATAGTCATTTGCTTGTTGCACTTCAGACACTGATGGATTTGTAGGAGCCAATGTTAGTAATCCAAATGGCTTCAGTTCCTCATTAAAGGACTTCGCTTGGTCAATGACTTCTGATAGATGAGGTAAAGTATCCAAGTCGAATTGTGATGGTCTAAATGGCACTACCAGGTAATGAGCCGTTAACATTGCAGTTCTAAGCTCTTTGCTGTCATGCCCAGCAACATCGACAATTACATAGTCATAACGGCCATCTAGGTCTTTCAGTGTGTTCTTGATATCGCCATAGCGCTGAACGCAATGTACTTTCGGCAGATCTGTTCCATCCCGATCTTTTACCCAGTTAGCTGAGCTTTGTTGGGGATCTGCATCAACGAGTACGATGTCTTTGTTATGTTTTGCAAGATAAGCAGCAATATTGATAGCTATTGTAGATTTGCCACATCCGCCTTTCTGGCTTCCAATTAATACAATCATTTTAGGTATAATTTATAACTAATTTATACTTAATATAGTTTCATAGTGTAACTAAGTAAAGTGTTATTCCTTTAGTATTTATTCAATTCTCTATACAGATACCTTTTCCCACCAGGTTGATTATTGACCTATTTCTTTTTGGTTTCTATCACAATCAATTGATACGCGAAAAAATAAAGAAGCTCTAATTTTTCAACAATACCCTTTTTTATTTTTAATATTTTTATTTTTAATATTTTTAGACAGGCTGAAACCCTTTCTATATAAGACTTTCAGAGGGTATATAGATACCTTTCCCCTCCATTATAGATACCTTTCCCCTCCATTATAGATACCTTTCCCCTCCATTATAGATACCTTTCCCCTCCATTTACATACTTAAGTTGTTTGGGTATAGTTATTGGCAATAATAAATAGGAAAGTCATTGTGACAAAAGAGTTAGTTGTTAAAGACAATGCCTTAATCAATGCCAGCTATAACCTAGATACCACAGAGCAACGTCTGATTCTTTTAGCCATCGTACAAGCTAGAGAGATAAGCAAAGATGTTAATGCTAATAGCACCCTAGAAGTCCATGCACAGCACTATATGAAGCAATTCAATGTAGATAGGCATGCAGCCTATGAAGCTTTAAAGAATGCAGCTAATAGCCTGTTTGAGCGAAAGTTCAGCTACAAGGGGATTCATGAGGCTACCCAGAAGGAGAAGATCGTTAAATCTCGTTGGGTTTCAAGAATAGCCTATGTTGATTCTGCTGGTATTCTAGAATTGGTTTTTGCTCCCGATGTCATTCCATTGATCACTGAGTTAGAACAGTCTTTTACTTCGTATGAACTGAAGCAAATAAGTTCATTAACCAGCAAGTATGCAATCCGTCTGTATGAATTGCTGATCCAGTGGCGCAGTCTCGGTAAAACCCCGGTCTTCTTGGTTGATGACTTTCGCTTCAAGCTGGGATTGGGTAGTGACGAATACAAGATCATGAGCAACTTCAAGAAGAAGGTCTTGAATGCTGCTTTAACCCAAATCAACGAGAAGACGGATATTGTTGCGTCCTATGAGCAGCATAAGTCTGGCCGAAACATTACCGGGTTCTCTTTCTCTTTTCGTCCTAAGAAAACCAAAGATGATGAGAACGAATCTCCCAAGAAACTCAGTGATAAACAGATTAGATTATTCGCAAACAAACTTGCCCATTACGATCCATTCGCTAGCCAGAAAGCAGCTGTAGGTGAGAGCTATGAAGATCTTGAAAAAAGACTTCTTATTGAGCTGCAAGATGTTGAGAATGTCAGGAAGTATGTGGGTGTTCTTAAAGAAGTGGGTTTGGAAGTTTTAATATGAAACTAATTTAGTTAATAATTAAAATTAAATTAGTTGTAATTTAGTTGTATAAATATTCGCGCAACAATGGACTCAGGTTACACGCATACAGACTGAGCTTTTCCAGCTTTTATCATCGTAATCTACAATCTGCGTCATAAACTCGTAGAGGCGAGTAAAGCTATCCAATCCTTTTTAAAGATCTCCAGCTTGGTGTCTTTAAAGGCATTGTCGATCAGCACTACATCATTGGATTTCTTGCAGCGTTCCAGCATGTCGTGGGTCTTATTATAAGCTTCGATGGCTTGTCTATATTCAAGGAAATTTTGAAATGCTGAAGACATCAGAACAAAAAAATAAGGGATCCTAAATTCCCTTATTTTTCACCGCATGTGTTTAATTCACTATTCTAACACTCTGCTGCAAACCCTGCTGAATATCCTGCACAAAACCCTCTCTCTGATTGAATTTAGGCTTTGCATTAGTTTTCGGTTCAGTCTTGGGTTGCTCAGATTCATCTTCTGCATAAAACTCCTCCAGCACATCCATGCCCTCCTCACTGTTCACCTCAAATCTAGCATTCTCAAAGCCTTTTCTAGCAGTAAAATCCAGCGATTCCTGGTAAAACCCAGCGGCCTTACTCTGCTCATCCATCTGTCGAGCCGTGTTAATTGCTTGCTGCAAGTTCACCCCATCACGTAAGGTCAGATCCACGTAGTACACCGGCTGGCGATAGCTTTGTGTCGTGCTTTTCCCTCTTAAGGTCAGTTGTAAGGGTAAACATGATAGCAGCCCTCCTGATGCCGCATGGTAGTAAGCCAAACGTGCAGCCAGGGTACGGATACTGTTAAAACCTGTGGTTCTAAAGATGAAAGTCCCCAGTTCATCCGATTCATCCAGATTGACATGCAGCCGCCCATAGGGCTTGCAATGCCCGCCTTGTGCCAGTGAGCATAAATCTGGGGATGGACAGGGATGCTGTTCTACCCCTTGACTGGTCAATCGCTGGCAGGTCTGACCATTGCCGACACAAACCGGACGTCCAGTCTGACGGTCAAACAGGCTGTATTCTGCCCGCATGTTCAGATCAGGATCATTAAAGATCATCCGTACCGGAATGGATCTCAGTTTCCCATTCGGTAGGTTTGCACGCAGCTGCTCATCCAGTGGATGCCTGATCCAGCCTTCCTTGCTCTGGATCTGGCTGGTAATGGTGAACTGGTCATCTTTCTCTGGCAGGCGTTTGCCATTCTTTTCAATGACACGGCCAATGCTGATACGCCCCAATACGGGCGGTGTAATCGCTAACCCTTTAATCATCATGATTTTCCTAAATGTGATTTTTTACAGATGAGCCGTATAAATTGAAGCACCCGCTCCTCAACCTATCGACTCTCTTAATTCAATAAAAATAATGCTCACCCGAGGTCACAGGAGAACAGGTAGTGCATCGATCATCAGATCAGGCAAAGCTGTCCAAATGCCCTTTCTTCATCTGTGGAGAAAGGGCGAACCGGGCGGCTTTGCGCGTTTTTACAAATGGGCCTCTGCGGAAGGCAGGTCATGCATCCGTATAAATGTTGAAGCGACGACTGCCCTGCTTATGCAGCGGATACTGCTCAATCAGCTCAGGCTGCTGCTTTAACAGTGACTTGGCATCCAGACTCACTGAATCTTTACTCTTCCTCCATACCACCGAGCCACCGTTAAAGGTGGCTCGTTCAGCATCTTTCATCAGCATCTGAATTTCGTGCTTGATCTGATCGAAGCTTTGCTGCTGCTCTTCAATCTGCTGTCTGGCTTGAATCAGCTTTTCAAAAAGCAGATTGGCCGTCTCATCATGTGATAGGTCTTCGACGGTTAGAGGGACATGCTCCGGGTAAAGCTGCTGTAAAGCGCGTGCTGCCGATTCACTGGCATCTACTGCGGGAGGAATATCTTGCTCGACACATGCCCAGAAAGTACGTTCCGCATGGATGATCTGCTGGATCAGGGCATCATTTCGGCTGACCTTAAAAATCCGGGTTTCATGGCCGCAGAGCAAGACACAGACATGAGCCGCCTGCTTGCCTGTGACGGCCAGTTGATGCTGTACCTGACACAATACATACAGCGGCACACCATCCCGCCACAGCTTGCTGCCATATTCCCCTGCAGTTTTACATTCCAGGATCTGCACCTCATCGCTGCCAACCACGGCATAATCCAAGTTGGCCAGCATAAAGGCCTTGTCTGGATCAGGATGCTGTAATACGGCATTCACCCGTCTGACCTTGTTATTGGTATGCAGACTGTAGTATTCAGCGACCAGGGGTTCCAGTTGCTTGCCCCAGTACAAGGGAGCATGGCCGGAACTTTCATCTTCGATCTTTTGCTGGATACGTCCGGTCTTGATCATCCACAGTTCCAGCATCGACATGTAGGGATTAAGCCCACAGGCAGTCGCAGCATCACTGCTGCCAATGCCCTGCTTGCGGACTTCCAGCCATTGTTGCTGATCAAGCTGTTTGGTATTGGCCAGACGTTTGGCCGCAGTGGATCGTGAAGGTTTCACAGGTTGAGGTAATGGAATGTGTGAGGGAATGCCAGAGGGCTTCGGTAAATTGGGTAAAGGTGCAAATGTATTCATGGGGTTGTCCTATAGATAGCGGTCGTCTGTAAAAATTCAGCTGAGAAATTTTGGGCATAAAAAAAGCCACATCCGGGGAGATGTGGCCAAAGGGGCATGCTGAGGTTCATGTAGAATTTAATCTTCAATGCATCTTCAATGCCCGATTAGGTTGTGAGCCTTAAAGCAACATTAAGCATGATCAGGAAAAGGTCTTAGGCCACCAGTCTTAAAGCCTGTTCCAGCCCACGCTGTTTTAGTGCTGCCCCTGCACCAAACCAGGCAGAATCCAGCCGGTGATCGGTACTCATGGCCCGGCGTTCATGATCGGCAAATTCCGTGATCGAACACAGCAAGCCATAGGCGGTATCCTTGGCTGAGGAAAGTTCGGCACCCCGTCCCTGTCCATTGAACATCTGCATGACTTTACTCATGGCGCGTCCATTCGGTTCGGTTTTACTGCCTGGGGAGTGACTGGCCTGTGCAGCCACATTGCGGTAGAACTGGATGATGTTGTCCTCCTGATCGGCAATGCTTAGGCTAGTGTTGTTAAACACGGCATCGAAATAGGCAGCGGCTTCACCTTGGGTGACTTTGCGCTGGCTGAGCTGTTTCATTTCATACATGTGTTCATCCCAGGCACGCACGGAAATGCCGAGTTGCTGCTTGACCTTGTCCGCATCGAACCGGGTGCTGTGTGGAACCTTGACCACCCCGGCACTTGAGCTTTGCCCACGTAAAGCAATCGCCAGCGTGTTGTTGCATACCACCCGGATATTGGTAAATTGTGCAGTCGTTGCTAACGTTCCATCACAAGCGGTTGCTAGTAGGATATAGCCATTGCTGACATCCTTGCCTTTGAGTGCCGTGCTTTGTCCGGTACGTGCCAGTGCCCAGAACTTTTTTCCTCCCTTCAGTACGCCCGCGGTTTCCAGCTCAAAGCCGGATTGCTCGGTCAGATCCCGGTAGAATTCCAGAATCTCTTTGGGCTGCACTTCCTGGTAACGCTGGCTGACGACCGATAAAGGGGCATGGGTATCAGAACGGTACAAGACCCGCTGTTCTTCATAAGGCAGAATGATGCTCTGTCCCCGTTCATTCTGTGCCATATAGCTGACATTGCAGGATTCAATGCGCCAGTCCATGCCTGCCTGTTGTGCCCAGACTTCAATCGGCTGGTTCTGTGTCAGTTGATTACCCAGGCCATGCCAGGGGGTGTTACCGACATAAGCCATTTGTTCGAGTTGATGTGCCATATCACTTCTCCCTGAGCCGGTTAATCAAAATTGCGCTGGCAATGATGGCAATGGAAGTAGCGGATCGGTGCCGCTACGGGTCTGGATGGCTGGATGAAGCTGTCAATCAGTCCACCGACCACAGCCCCGGCAATCCCACCCATCCAGGGCGAGATCGGCAGCGGCAGGCTTTTGGAAATGCTGGCACCAATCCCGGCACCGGTCATTGAAGACATACTGCGGTTATTGGAGGACTGCTGGTCAATCACACGGCTGACGTTTTCAGAATGGCAATACGGGCATGTAATGTTCATAAGATATACCTCTAGAAATGAAAAAAGGCTTACCGTCTGATAAGCCTTTGAATGTAGGAATAAACATTCACTGTTCATGTAGATGATGTATATCTGAAATTATTTGCAATCTATGCCTTCACGCGACTCGGCGTCCCGATTACGCAATTGCCATTTGGCAAATTCCCTCATTCCAGAAAATCCCCCTCTGAAGTCCTATCATTCTTTCACAAGAACACAATTATTTAGTGAAACTGAATTGTATGTGTGCATCTAAGTAAATAGGTATTGACAATATTAAATTAAAACTAGTAGGATTAACTAATCCTACTAGTTTTTTATACCTACAACTCGCTATTACCCTACTAACTGTATGATTTTTAAACACAATGGAAAGTATTGATATATAGCATCTAAGGGTATGAAAAATAAATAATTATTTCTGTAGTTTATGTTATTAAGATTAATTATCATTTATATATTATCTTCAATATCATAGACATAATGATATTGGAGTTATACCTACATGGATACTTTAGAACCCAATACATATTTCCTAGACGATATGTATCCAATTATTACTGACAACAATAAGTTAACAATAGATGATATTAATTATCGTACTTACAACCAACTTCATGTAATAGAAGAATCACTGAAAGAACTAAAGAGTGAAAATGAGCAGCTGTTAGCAGATCCATCCGGATATAGATTTATCTTAAAAAAATACCAAAAGCTCGTATGGTACAGAACAGACCAATATATAAATGACCTGGAAGAAAACTTTCCTGATAGCAAGTTTTCACCTTACGTAAATCTCTATTTGAAAACAAAAACTGAATACAGAAAATTTGATGATATAGCTTTCCTAACTGCTCTAAAGAAAGGACTACGATCTGATGCTTTTAAAAAAGAAATTGAACAGCAGAGAAAATATGACAGTGAATATAAAAAGGAAGTACGAAAATATATCAACGGACTATTTGATTACCGTTCAAGGCTTTTAGTAATCCGAATAGACTTAAGCTACCGGAAGGGGCTTTTTAGAAAGATCACCACCAATATTTCAAATAAACCATTGTCAAAACAAGGACACAAACTTGAAGCTTTAAAGGCATGGTCGCTTGATGTTCAAGAACATAGAAGGGTGCTTCTTAAGTCTCTCAAGAAGCAATATTCAAAAGGCTTTATAGGCTATATGTGGAAATTGGAATATACCGAGATAAAATCTTTCCATTTCCACATGATGTTTTTCTTAGATGGCTCTGAGCATCGTGAAGACATCACAATAGCTCAAGATATAGGCGAGCTATGGAATAATGAGATTACCCAAGGAGATGGCTTATATTGGAATTGCAATGCCAATAAGGAAAAGTATAAAAATCTAGGCATAGGCATGATTAGCCATCATGAAGAGGATCTCAGGGATAACGTCATAGCAACTGCCATGTATCTAGTAAAGAAAGATTATCTCATTCGTTCAGTAATGTTTAATTCTAAAAATCGCGCTTTCAGTAAAGGGCAAATCCCACAAAAAAGTAAATCAGGGAGACCAAGAAAGGGAGCTTAGCCTCCCTTCATTGCCCTTTGTACTGTGCTTAGACTTACACCCAGCTCTTTTGCCACTTTCCTGTAACTAGCATCAGGCTTTACCATAGCTGCACGAATTGCAGCGTCATCAATAGTCTTCTTACGTCCCTGATACTTGTTTTCAGCTCTGGCAATTGCAATCCCTTCACGCTGACGCTCTCTGATCAACTCACGCTCAAACTGTGCAAAGCCTGACAGCATCGTGAACATTAGCTGGTGCATTGGATTATTGGTATCTGCCGAAAAGATCATGCCTTCTTTGTGAAAATGGACAGTCACGCCTTTAATCTTGAGTTGCTCCACCAATTGCAGCAGGTCTGCCGTATTACGCCCCAAACGATCCAGGCTGTGTACATGGACTACATCACCTTCTCTGACGTAATCGAGCATCGCCTGTAATTGAGGTCTGTTGGTATCCTTACCGCTTACCTTGTCTTCAAAAATTTTGTCAAAGGTCTTGCCCTCTAGCTGTCGTGCTGTATTTTGATCTGCCGTACTTACCCGTTTGTATGCTACTTCAGCCACTGTTGTACCCTTATTTGTATTCTTTTGCTTATTAGACTATAATAAATACACCAATTAAATACAATAAAAGAATACAAATATAGCCTAAATTAACTGTATCCGAATGGGTGTACTTAAAAAAACACGATAAGCTGTCTTGTGGAGTGATGTTTGAAAAACAGGTAAAAACATGCGAGAAGATAAAAAGCCCAATCGATGAGGATTAGGATTAGGATTTTCAACAACAATTAAGTAATTGATTTTAAATAAAAAATAAAATTATTTCGCATAACATGTATTATGTTAATTTTAGAAAATCTAATTAATAAACAAAATATTGCATAGGTCAAATTTAGCTGAAATTATTAATATCCATATATTTTCAAAGAAATAAAAAGGTAGAATATTCAATATTCTTAAATAATTACAAACTATGGGGACTATATGTCTAGTAATTTTCAAGAAGAGTTAAATATGGCATTTGACTCACTGAAGAAAAATATAGAAAAACCAAATATTCTTTTAGTTGGTGGTACTGGAGTCGGTAAAAGTTCTTTACTAAATTTATGCTTTGGTGAAGATATAGCAGCTACTGGAGTCGGTAAACCTATAACACAGCATATAAATAAATTTACGTCACCAAATATTCCAATTGTTCTCTTTGATAGTAAAGGGTATGAAATTGGTTCTGAGCAAGAATCACTTTTCCAAAAAGAAGTTATTGAACTTTGTAGTGAAACACAAAACTCAATTGAAGATAAGCCTCATTTAGTATGGTACTGCATACAAACAATAGGTTCTCGAATTACAGATTTTGATATTAATATCATTCGGAAAATAGAACTTTCAGATATACCTATTTCAATAGTTTTAACTAAAGCAGATTTAGTTAGTGACGATGATGCAAGCTTGTTAAAAACAGCAATTTTAAATGAGTTTCCAAAGATTCAAATCTTTGAAACAACAATTAAAGAAAATTTACATGGAATGGAATTGGAAAAACTTATTTCATGGAGTACTAGTCAATTACCAAATGCTTTAAAAACTGCTTTTGTTTCTGCTCAAAAAAATAGCCTTAAAGAAAAAAGAGAACATGCAAAAAATGCCATTATTCAGCATACAACATTAGCTTTTGCAACTGGATTTGCTCCAATACCAGCATCCAGTGCACCACTTTTATTAGCTAATCAATCAAAGTTATTGGCAAGAATACTATATATATATAATTTAGATCGCGCTGTTGATAGCGTATCAGCAATTATTCAAACAGCAATAGCTTCGTCTTTACCAATAGCTGGAAAATATTTGGTTAGTCAAATTCTAAAGTTTTTCCCAGGTGTCGGAACAGCTGTAGGTGGAACAATTAATGGTTCCGTAGCGGCATCTATTACTTCTGCTTTTGGCTTTGCAGTTTCAGAGGCATGTGCAAAATTAACCGAGTTAGGGTTAGATCATTTTGATGATAGCTCCTTCATGAAAAATTTTGATGATAATTTAATGAAAATTTTTATGGAGTATTTGAAACAAGCGAAGGGAAATAAAAATGACTAATACAAACTATAATATTGCAATTATTGGACAAACAGGTGTTGGTAAAAGTAGCTTAATCAATTACTTATTTGGTTCAGAAGTAGCAAAATCAGGAATTGGTCGACCAGTTACAACAAATGGTTTTCATGAAATTAATCATAAAATAAAAGATATGTCTGTAAAAATCTATGATTCTTGGGGACTAGAAGTTGGCAAAGAAGAACAGTGGCTGAAAGAGCTTAATACTGAGTTAAAAAAAAGAGGAATAGATAAACCTGCATCGGATTGGTTTCACTCTATTTTTTATTGTATTGCTGCTTCTGGAGGGCGTATACAGGATGCTGACTCTAAAATTGTAAAAAAACTTATAGATGAAAATTATAAAGTTAGTATCGTATTAACAAAAGCAGACTCTCTAACAGAAGAGGAAGAAGCTGAATTTATTCAAGTGATTGCTCATGAACTTGGAAATAACATTGCCATTATCCCTGTATGTAGTGAGCACAAAAAAACACGTGGTGGAGAGATAATTCCATTTGGTAAAGAAATAGTTGAAAAACAATCGTTGATTGATCTTGTAGATTCTCTAGTCTTACGTATCCCACAACATTGTAAAGAAGTAATGTTAGAAAAACTGAGAACATGGCAAGCTAAACAGCATAAAAAAATTGATGATGATCTTGGTTTTTTTGGTTTTAGTTCATCTGAACTACAAAATGAATTATCATCCTCATCTGAAAAAATAATAAAAGAAATTAATGAGTTAGGTAATACTTCTGAAAAAAATGCATTACAACAATATAACTTTATTGCTGAACATATAGGAATGCAAATATCTACTGGATATGGAAGAAAAAAAGATCCTAAGATCGATGATCACAAGGAAACTGATTTTGACTGGAAAATGATCCCTTTTGTTCCTTTCATATTGGTTGCTCTTCCTTTTATAACACCATTTATACGGAAAGATGATGCTAAAAAAATGCACACAGCTGTCGATACCTTTGCTATGAATGTCAAAGATATGATTAATGAAAAAGTAACTAATCTAGAAATATCTTTAAAAACTGTAAAAGAAAAGATATCAAATGAAATTATTTAACATAATGGTGCTTATACGCAATACACTTGTATATTAATATAAATATCAAACACTTAATAAAACCATAAAAATGTAAAAATGCCCAAAAAGCCGACTTTGAAACAAGTCGGCTTTTTTATGAGCGATTTTGATAGTTTTTGCCAATAAATCTGACTAAAAATTACGCTTCTCAACTTGAGTGATACAATTTTGTGATACATTATTGTATATACAAATTTGAATGTTTTTTATGGAACAGTATTTTGAATGGGATGAGGCTAAGAATCGAAAGAATCAGAAAAAGCATGATATCTCTTTCGAAACTGCAAGCCTTGTTTTTGATGATCCACTGAGGATCTCAATTCAGGACAGACATACCGATGGTGAAGAACGTTGGCAGACCATTGGGAAAGTAAAAGGCGTACTAATGCTCTTAGTAGCTCACACCATCTTTGATGAAGATGACTGTGAAATCATACGAATCATTAGTGCAAGACAAGTCACCAAGGCGGAGCGAGATAGATATGAGCATGGTTAGATACTCACGCAAAGAACTGAATGAAAAATTCAGCGACAAACAAGATGCTGAAATTCAACGCTTGCTTGCTAAAGGCACGGTTCCTGATGATCAGCTAGATCTATCAGATATGCCTGAAATTACAGAATGGAGCAATGCTGTACGCCATAATCAATTCTATCGCCCAGTGAAGCAACAGACTTCCATTCGTTTAGATGCTGATGTACTTGCATGGTTCAAAGCACAAGGTAAAGGTTATCAGACACGAATGAATGAAATCTTGCGGGATGCCATGCTAAAAGAGTTAAAAAATCATCAGTAAAAATGGGAGCTTAAGC
>NZ_AXCD01000044.1:0-12023 GCF_000475335.1 Acinetobacter sp. COS3 | reverse complement strand
TGCTAATTCAGCACATATCAATTCTTGTCTCAATTGGACACTTTAACTTGGTTCTAACATTCAATGTTGTTCCCTAGTAGAAATGTTCTGCCTTAACTTCGTCTAACTCTTGTCTTACCTTATTTTCCTTGTACCTATTTCTTCTTCTAAGGCACTTCTTGTTCTACATAGAAATATTGACAATTACTTAAGATGACTTTGTTATCTATTGGTTTCTTACCGTCTTTTTTTACCCAACGAAGGTAATCCGCCACTAACTTCATTAAAACTATTTTTGCAATATGATCCTGAATATTCAGCATATTTATCTATCGGAATTTCTTTCTTTTTGTATGTTCTAAATTGATGTATTTCTCCATCAGATGGTAATCTACCATGTACTATTTGGTAATGTTCACCTAAGGCATTAATATCTCCTCGCATTGCTTCTTTACATGTAGGACAAATAGAAATTTGTGAGACACAACGGATTTTACCTTTGGGTTTCTTCATTAGTTCACCAAGTAATAAATTTTATATGATCTATAAAAAGGTTTTCTACTGCACTATTACTCATTACTTCGTTTTCTCATCAATTCGTCAAACTCAAACTATTTTCAATATTAGATAGCAGTCTAATCTTTTATCTTGCTAAAAAAATCTGGTTCTTTTGAATTGATTCCATATGTACCATGTCTCCACTTAGCCTGTGGTAACCCAAATTTCCCAAAGTTTCCATTCTTATAATATTCTTGCAAATATTTTCGATTACTCTCAGATCGTTTAGCATCAACCTCTTTAAAAGCCTCTAGAATTTCTGAAACCATCTCAGCATCGATGTTGTTGGTACTCTTAAAACGTTCAAGATATTTTTTCCAAAATCCATAGTTACTTGATTCTTTTCTTTCGTAATCTTTATTTTTTAAATTTTCAGTTTTTTCTATATTAAGTAATCCAGGGCTATTATTTTTTTCATGCCAATTATTATTTTTTGGCGTAGTGGTTGTCGACTCTTTCTTGTATTTAGATAAATATTTTCTATAATCATCATGATGTTTATCCTCTTGGTTATGTAATTCAACTTTTGGTTTCTTTTTCTGTTGTGAATATTTAGGTTGTTCACAATTCCCTTTGATTTGAATTTTTTTTTCGTATAAGGGGGCTTGATAAAAAGCAATCTGGGCTATAAAAATATTTTTAACTTTCAATATCTTAATGTAGGGATCATAATAGGAATATAAATGTTTTTCATAAATATCGGGACTGATAAAGTCTACATTTGAACAATGTGGTAGCGGTAAAGATATCTTATTATTTTTCAAAACCTTACTGGGTTTATCAATTTTTAAGTAAGCAGAACCGATATCTTCTTTAAACCATTGTGCTAAAGCAATATTAAGCAAATGATAGATTACTTCTTTATTTTTTGGTCCTATAATGCTATCAATCTTAGGCTTTAAACTTAGTAAGAAATAATTAATATTTTGAATATTATTATTTTTCTCAATTTCTGAATATATAAAATTTAAAGCATCAAAAAAATATCCTAGCAATTCTTTTGCTTTGTTATCCAGCTTTAAGACTATACTCTCATGATTGAGTGTATAGCCCTTTAAATCTTTATTTTTATCGATATATTTCATAACTTCCCTATTTTTTATTAGGCTCTATTAACTTTATCCTTCAGCATTTGAGATTATCCAAATCCGCTTTAATGGTAATTCAGCTTTGATGTCATCATTCAATTTTTCATAATTAAGAAAAATTTGGTTTAACAAATCATTCTGTGTCCAAAGTCTAACTCTAAAGAAGCTAGAAGCTAATTCTTTCTGCACATTCGATTTAAAGCCCCCCCAAGCAACAAATAAACCCTGCTTCGTATTAAATTTTGTCATCGCACCAATTAACTTATCTACAGTTGGTCGATCTACTTGTACATCTCCAGATTTAACTTCTACACAAATTTGCTGTTGCCCAAAACCCATAGGACCATCACCAGCTAAAATGTCTACACCACCATCTGCACCTTCTGGACTTTGCCAACAAGTATATCCTTGCGCTTCTAATACAGCTTTAACTAATAGCGTCAATCTATGACCTTTAAATTTTGATTCAATCACTTTTCGAATCTGATCTTGTCCTATAAATTCCAAATCAACTGAACTAGATTCATCCGAAGCATCTTCAAGTTCGATGTCTTTTTCAACCCCTTCGAGTTTAATGATCTGATGCAAATTTTCTGGTTTCCATGAGTTTTTTTCCATTCTAAATAAACGTTCTTCAGCATTATTTCTCTGTATACGACAAATAGTCATAAAAGCCCCAAAGCTATAAAGAATATCCTGTGAAAAATGAGATCTTGGAATACCTGTAGCCAACCACTTCACTGAACGAGAATGTTTAAAAGGATCAATAGCCTTAGGGTCATAGGAATAGTCTGAATTAATAGAACCTATATAAATAACGGGTTGGAGTTTGGAGGGTAGAACAATCCGATCACCAACTTTCATCGTATGAACAAATGGCCAAATTTGGCTAGCATGATTTGATAATTTTCGCGGTTTTGCATCAGGGTCTATTTCTGATAATTCCGAGATTAAATCATCACGATTGATAATTTTTTTTAAATCTAAGTCTAAATTATCCCAAGTAACATAAGCTTTAGATGTGCTTAGAAACTTTTCTTCATACTCGCCTTGTGAGCCTGCTCTTACCAACCACACAGCCATATCATTTCTCCTTATGCCACCGCTTCATTAAATGCTTCAACAACCCCAAATATGTTGTCAGCCTCTGCATCATCAAACACTCCATCAATCCCTTCATAGTGGATTTGATTGAAAGGTGGTTCATAAAGTTGTGCCGCATCCAGTACACCGTTTTGAGTCAAATGCTCAATTAGCATTTCCACAAAACGTATTTGTTTCTCGTTATACGTTGAGCCTTGCAAATACTTAGAAAAAGCTTCCTGAACCGCCTGACGTTCTAATCCCACCAGAGAACGAATGAAGAGAGGTAAGGATTTCTCTGTTCCAAAACATTCTTCAAATTTATCTCGGCTTTCTACTTCTTGCGCTTCAAAAACAAAGCGTTCTAACTCACTTAGATCGGTCGGTGTAAGAGTCAAACCACGTTTTAACTTTGCAATCGTAATATGATTTTCATTCGCTTTGATGAAACTTTCTACACGCTTACGGTACTGGGCAAGGTTTACCCCACTTGATACCACTGGAATATCAACTGCTTGCATTTCTCCAATTTCATCATCAAGCATGGAGTAGACAATAGTTGAGGTCGATTTTTCAATCAGTTTTACCAAGCCGCGAATACGTTTACGCATCGCCTCAAGCATTGGCAAGGTAATGCCTTTCCAATATTCAACGGTTTGAATGTCTTGAATGAGCGCAATCTGTTCTGCAACAACAGGAATATTTTCTTTGCTTTCCAGTTTAGAAGCAATTTCAATCACTCGATTGGCATAACTCTGAATCGCTGTATTGTTCTTTTCCAATACTGCCAACTCAAGGTTGTAGCAAAGCATATCAAACAGTTTGGCCTCTAAGGTTTCAGGCTCAAGTTGATTCGGAAGTTTAGAAATGTGTTCTCGTAATGTACCGATGGCAAGATCATCTAAGTTGTTCCAAGCATCATCATTCTTGAAATGTTCAACATGCTCAAGCTCAGACTTTACAATGAAATTGTCATTGTTCATGGACTTCACTTCAGTCTGCAAACTCTGACGCATATCTTGCTGTACAGCTTTCAGCTCTTCGGTGGCATCGTCCTTCGCATTGAGCAGACTCAGGATATTTAAACGTGCTTTAAATAAGCGTTGTCCGAGTGGCTCTATGGTCGATACAGGCGCACCATCAGGGTTTTCATTGAAGTATTCAAAGTTAGAGCAATAATCGAAAATAAAGAATTCTTTTTTATCATCTTCAGGGCTAAACAATTCTTTGCAGAGTCGTGTACCACGCCCAATCATCTGCATAAACTTCACTTTAGAACGTACAGCTTTAAAGAATACTAAGTTGACCACTTCAGGTACATCAATGCCTGTATCGAGCATATCCACTGAAATCGCAATCTGTGGCTCAGGTAGATCTTTCTTGCTAAAGTCATCAATTAAGCTTTGTGGATACTTAGTGGCATGAGTAATGACACGGGCAAACTTGCCATCATATTGCGGATAGTTTTCATTGAAGCGATCAGCAATAAACTGGGCATGTTTTTGATTGACGGCAAAGATAATGGTTTTACCAAGACGATCACCGCCTTCGGTTTTAATACCATTTTCCATCAAGTGCTTGAGCATTAAATCAATCGTGCCTGTATTAAACAGCTCTTTATTAATCTTGGATGCTGAGACTTCTTCAGGTGCATCTTCATCGCCCCAGTTTAGACTATCCCAATGTTGTTTTTCTTCTTCAGAGAGTTCGTCATATTTCACACCTTCACGCATGAATTTAAGTGGGACAGAATAAGCTTTGGGTGGCACGAGATAACCATCGGCAATCGCTTGATCTAAATCATAGTAATCGGTTGGGACACCGCTTTCTAAGCCAAACAGTGCGTATGTATCACGATCTACTTCATCTCGTGGCGTTGCGGTTAAACCGACAAGCAAGCTATCGAAGTATTTAAAAATCTCGCCAAATTTTTGGTAAACGCTGCGGTGTGCTTCATCAATAATAATCAGGTCAAACATGCCAGTGCCGAATTGGCGTGTACCATCGGCATTTTTTTCGTCAATCAAGCCGATCATAGTTTGATAGGTAGAGAAATAGACTCGACCCACTTGGTTTTTATCCTCAAGTAAATTGACGAATGAGGCATCTTTTAAATTGGCTTTAAAGGCATTGTGCGCTTGATTGACCAATGAAGTCCGATCGGCAAGAAATAATACCTTTTGCACCACATTGGCTTTCATGAGTACATCGACCAATGCAATGGCGGTACGGGTTTTACCTGTGCCTGTTGCCATAATCAGTAAGCCTGCACGTTCTTTACGTTGATAGGCTGCAAGCATGGCTTTGATGGCACGAGTTTGGTAGTAACGCTCGACAATGTCCGCATTAATCGGGAAGCTACTTAAATCAGGGTTGTTCTTACGTCTTTCGATCAGACGTTTGAGTTCTGCCTGCGTATAAAAGCCATGAACTAAGCGTGGTGGGCCACCTTGCACATCATTCCAAATTCGGGTTTTGTAGCCATTGGTATAGAATATGACTGGTCGTTGTCCTGTTTGTTGCTCTAAACAGTCTGCATAGAGCTTGGCTTGTTGCTGTCCAATATCAGGGTCGGTTGATGTGCGTTTTGCCTCAACCACAGCCAAAGGCAAGCCATTGGCATCATACAGCACATAATCCACAGCACCTTTACCCGATGGGCTTGGCATACCTGTTACAGCAACTTCCTCTCGAACCGATGTACCGATTTCCCAACCTGCTTCTTCAAGCATGAGGTCAATTTTAAGTTTTCGAGTTTCGTCTTCTTTATAGTCGGTATGGTCTTCGATTTTGCTGTTGGCAATTTTAGCTTGTTCAACATCAGCGCGTTTTTGTGCAAGTTCAGCATCTATGTTGGCAAGTAATTTTTCACGCTCTTCGAGACTTGCAGAGAGTTCAAAGAGTTTCTGTTCTCGCTCACGTAGGGCTTTATACTGTTCTGCAAATTCTTTTTCTTTAGTTTCTACTTCTTTTTGCAGTTGTTCTTTGTTGGCGGTGATTTGCTGAGTATTGTCAGCATTTGGTATTAGTTTTGGGTTAAATAAAATAGACTGAGAGCGGTCTTTTGAGGGTGAGCCATAGTTACGCTCAAACCAGACATACATCAGGAATAAATGGCTGATGTGTTTTACGGTTTCTTCGGTGGTGAGTTGCTTGAACTTTTTCCCATGTACGGCACTGTTGCCGACCATGCGAATGTTATCCATTTTATCCCAAATATAAGGCGGAATTAGGTCTTTAAATTTGATGTCATTGAGTAAGTTATGCAATGAAGCATCATAGGGTTGGGTCAGCTTTTTATCGTATTGATAAAGCCATAGCACAAGGTTTTCGAGCGATGTACGAGCCGCAGCAAGCGCAAACTGAGGGGAGATATACACGAGCTTTTCAGCTTCTTTGGCAGTGGCTGCCAAGCTTTTAAATTCAGGCTCTAAAAACTGAAAGTTGCTCATGTATATTCCCTCATTTTTTAATTAAATGTTATAAAGTGCCGTTAAATGCTTTCTGTTGTAATGTTTTAAATAAATTTTCAGCTAAATCTAATTGTTCAAGTAATTTAGGTTTTTGACTCTCAATTACCTGAACAATATCTGAAAACTTATTTTGCAGTTCCATAGGAGGCTGAATGATTGGAAAATTCTCTATATGCTCTTTATTCAACTGCCGTTTATCAATTCCACCGACGCATATTGAACGAATATATTCATAATAATCAGGCAATGTAAGGATTCTTAAAATAAAGTATTTATTGAAACCTTCTTTGATACGAATTAAATAAACGTGACCATTGATATTGGCACTATCATCCTCACCCAAATAAATCGCAGCACGACCTAAACTACTGTTTTCAGTGTTAATTCGACCTGTTTTTGTCATTAACAAATCTTCATGTTTAACACTGCTTTTCATCATTTTAGAGTGGGTTTCAGCATCAATATAAGCAACATCATCAAGAATAACTTTGTTTTTCCAAACATTTTGACTTCTTAAGAAAATGATACCTTGATCTACATAATTTTCAGATCCACCTTTCGGCGTATTACCGCTATGGATTTTTGTCGATAGCTGTGACAGTTTTTTTACTTGCCACCCTTTAGGATTACTTACAGGATCGCCAAACATATCAATAAAGGTGGCTTGTAAAAGCTGATCTAACTTTTCAATCGCTTGCTGACGTTTTTGGCGTAGCTCATCCGCTTGATCCAAAATAGACGCAATTCGGCGTTGTTCTGCAAGTGGGGGGAAAGGTATTTCCATAACCAGTAATTGCTTAGGACTTAGATTAGGTTGAGCTGCACCACCAGCATTTTTCAGTAGGTCAACTAAAAATTCACCACTAAAAAAGAACTTTAAATAATCTGCCGTAATTTCATCTTTAGCTCTGATGATTGCTACACGCTGATTAATGTAAGCACCTACATCACCATCCGAAGCAACTGCAATTTTTCCAACTGTAGCTCCTGATAAAGCCATTAAAATATCTTTATTTTGAATTTTAAAATTATCAGAAATTTTATGTTGAATTGCATCAACAGTTAATGCAGATTCTGTTTGAATAGAGCCTTCTTGCAGATCACTAATTCTAATAACTTTATCATTACCTGCTCCAAACCATTCACTTTTAAAAGCATAACCAGAAATAACGGTCGCAAAATCACTTAAAAGCTTTTTATCTGAACTCACTTAAGCATCTCCTTAAGCTCATTGATTCCTTTTAGAATATCCTGCTCAAGCACTTCTAAGTCCGACAAAATTTTACTTGGTGCTTCATATTCCACTTGTTCATACACCACTTCCTTATAACGGTTAATCGACAAGTCATAACCATTGGCAGCAATATCGGCTTTATCCACCATAAAGCTTTGCTCTGTGGCTTTACGTGTGCTTTCTGCCTCTAGGTTTTTAAAACGGGTAATAATGTCAGGAATGTTGTTATTTTCATGCTTAGACGCATCAAGTTCATTACGCTTATCATCCAGCGAATAACCATCTGCCTGCATATCATAAAACCAAACTTTGTCCGTACCGCCCGACATGGTTTTGGTGAAGATCATAATTGCAGTCGAAACACCTGCATAAGGCTTAAATACCCCTGATGGCATCGAAATAATCGCTTCTAGCTTTTGCTCTTCCACAATCTTTTGACGCAAGTCTTTATGTGCTTTAGACGAACCAAATAAAACACCATCAGGCACAATCACCGCAGCACGACCACCTGTTTTTAACAACCGTAAGAACAAGGCTAAAAACAGTAATTCAGTCTTTTTAGTTTTAACAATCGCTTGAAGGTTTTTAGCACAACTTTCATTATCCAAACTGCCTGCAAATGGCGGATTGGCTAAAATCAAACTGTATTTTTCGGCAATATGTGAATGCGCTTCACTTAAAGAATCACGGTTTTCAATACTTGGATTTTCTACACCGTGCAGCATCATGTTCATTGAACCAATACGAAGCATAGTGCTGTCAAAGTCATAACCAAAAAAAGTTTCTTCACTAAAGCGTTTAGCTGCTTCAGGATTGGCAAAAATCTCAGTACTGTAATGATCGTTTAAATATTCACTTGCAGCGACTAAAAAGCCTGCTGTACCGCAAGCAGGGTCACAGATCGTATCGGTTGGCTTAGGTTGCATCAGCTCCACAATCATCTTGATGATATGGCGAGGCGTACGGAACTGACCATTTTGACCTGCTGAGGCAATCTTACCGAGCATATACTCGTAAATATCACCTTTGGTGTCTTTATCATCCATAGGCACATCAGCAACTAAATCCACTACTTTGGTGAGTAGCGCAGGCGTAGGAATGGTAAAACGAGCATCCTTCATGTGATGGCTATAGGTGGTTTCGTCTTCTGCACCTAAGTTTTTAATGAAAGGAAAGACTTCATTGGCAACGGTATTATATAAAGTTGCAGCATCGCCTAAAGTAATAAACTTTGACCAACGAAGATGATCTTGCTCAGGTGTGAAAATTGGATGTTCTACTGGCTTCTTTAAACGGTTGGCTTTCTTTTCTTTGGTGATCTGAATTTCATCGAGTCGGCGAATAAACAGCAAATAAGTCATTTGCTCCATGACTTCTAAAGGATTGGAAATACCACCACTCCAAAATGCGTTCCAAATCTGGTCAATTTTGCTTTTAATTTCGCCTGTAATCACGTATAAGATTCTCAAATTTTCTTTGTACTTATTGTGTTGGATTTAAAGAGTAAAATCTATGGGGAAATAAAGCAATGCGACAAGATTAGGCGTTGGTACTATGGCAATAATTCTTTAGCATTGATTTCTAATGCCGATGCAATTTCATATAATTTTTTTCAACAGTGAGATTGACCTCTCCACGTTCAATACGCCCCATATAACTACGATCAATACCACACTGTAATGCAAGAGCTTCTTGCGTGATGCTTCTTTGTGTTCTTCTATTGCGAATTAATTGACCAATTACGTTGGATAATTCTGACATTTGAAACTAACTGCTCAATAAACAGAATTATCACCAATTGAGGACTATATATCCACGGACTATAATCCTCTTTTACATAAAGGACAGCCCGTCATGAGAAAAACCGTAAATTTACCTTTATACGATGAGTTTATGGATATTTTTGCAAATCATGAAATTAAGAATTGGCAAGCCAAGCATTTCTGGGAAAAAATGGGCATGAGTAAAAATTCCAAGGTTGAACAACATCGACGACTCATGTATGTCGGGTTAAGAATTCTAGTAAAATGCCATTATTTGGAAGTTGATGTATCTCAATCTACAAGAAGGGTCTTTAGCTATAAGGAGACACATTGATTAGATAATCTAAGAGAAAAATTTAAAAAACAAAAACTTGAGAAAGTATTTTTAGCAAAAAAGACAGAGTTCTTAGGGCAAATTAAAGATAAAGAGAACAATATAAATTTTATTCAGACTCTCTTGGCAGATGACAAAACATTAGAAAAATACTTTATTGTGCATCAGCAGCAATTGGAAAATGACATTAGAAGTATCAATTCCAACATCAAATTCATGGAAGATGTTTTAAATTAGGTGCAGCTTTAATAAGAGTGTTGGATTGTGAGACATATCATAAGATTAATGAGCTTTACTTTTAAGCAACTTTGCTTTGGTATGTTCGATCTATTTGTGATGTCTGGTCAGTTTAAAAAGATTTTAGCTGGTCAGATCTATAAGAGAATCAGTGGTCAATTAAAAGAGAATATGCAGGAATGGTGTTTTTTATTTAATCTCTAATGGAAATCTATCTACAGAGACTAAAAATGCAATACAAAGTAATCAGTGTAGAATTTCCGACCAAACACACACTATAGCGCGACAATCTATGACTTGTACTTATTTATCCACAATTTTTTAAATTTGAAATTCAACTCATCTCTAGAATATCATTTTGATTATGTAACAAATTCAAGTGATAGTCATGAGCAATCCTCAAATCATCGAAATTAAGAATCATCTCAGGCGTGAGTTATTCTCAGATGTTTATTCGATTTCACTCATAGAACCTTCTATAGATATGTCTATTGCTGTAGCTATCGAAAAAGTTTCAGCAGGTTTTCCCTCCCCAGCTCAGGATTATATCGATAAAAAAATCGATATGAATGAGCACTTGATTAGTAACGAGTGCGCAACATTTATTGTCAAAGTTGGTTCACTCTCTATGAAGAATGCTGGTATTGATATTGATGATGAGTTGATTGTAGATCGCAGTCTTGATGCTAAACACGACGATATTGTCGTCGCTCTTGTCGATAATGACTTCACTGTAAAAAGACTAAAAATAGAACAACATAGAACTTGGCTAAAAGCTGAAAATCCTGATTATGATGACATTCATCTTAAAGATGGGCAGCAGTTGATCATATGGGGGGTTGTTACTTTCATTCTAAAAAAAGCAAGAAAGTGATGAAGCACGAAAACAAAGTATTTGCATTAGTTGATGTTAACAACTGTTATGTCAGCTGTGAGCGTATGTTCAATCCAAGCCTGATTGATAAACCAGTTATTGTTTTGAGTAACAATGATGGATGTGCTGTTGCTAGATCGAATGAAGCTAAAGCACTTGGAATCAAAATGGGTGTTCCCCTTTTCCAAATCAAAGATATTGTTCAGAAACATAATGTTCAGGTGCTTTCGAGTAATTATGCTTTATATGCTGAGATGTCACGGCGGTTTCATAAGATTCTAGGTCAATACGTCACTGAATCAGAACAAGAGATTTATTCTATTGATGAGTGTTTCTTAGACCTCTCTGCTTACTATAAAAATTATGATTTAACTAAATATGGTCAAGACATGCGGCAGAAGATTTTGAAATGGATTGGTCTACCTGTATGCGTGGGAATAGGTAAATCAAAAACTGAAGCGAAAATTGCTAATCACATTGCCAAGAAGAATCCAAGCTTTAACGGTGTTTGTGATCTAGTGAACATGGATCTGTGCAATAAAGAATATTATCTCGCTCAGATAGAAGTCTCTGAAGTTTGGGGTGTTGGACGTAAGCATTCAAAAAAGCTACAAACAATGAATATTAATACTGTCTTAGATCTCGCAAGTGCAGATCCACGTGAGATGCAAAAACGATTTTCAATCGTGGTGGCAAGAACAGTTGCTGAACTACAGGGAATTTCATGCATTGAAATTGAACATACACCACCAAGCAAAAAGCAGATTGTTGCCAGCCGTTCGTTTGGATCACGCGTAACTGAACTGACGGACTTAAAAGAAGCTATCTCAATGTATGCCCAAGATGCATGCTCTCGATTAAGAAGTGAAGACTTACTCTGCGGTACAATTATTGCTTTTGTGCAATCCAACCCTTTCGACCCTAATGTGCCTTTTTATAATCAGTCAGTCAGTTATACATTTCCTGAGCCTACCGACTTTGCACCTGAATTGGCCAAAGCAGCAACATTAATGCTGAATCATATCTACAAAGCAGGAATCAAATATAAAAAGTGCGGTGTAGTTTTAACGTGCCTTGAACCAAAGAATGGCCATACATATGATCTACTGACTGATTTTGAAGAGATTGAAAAGAAAGAAAGGCTGATGAAAGCTATGGAATGTGTTCACCAAAAGTTTGGAAAGAAGAAGATTGGAATTGGACCATGTTTTGTGCCTAATCGAAACTGGACTATGAGTAGAGACAAGTTGAGTAAGAATCCATTTAAGTGGGATGAGCTTTTAACGATCAGCTAAGTTAATAGATATCGATCACTCACCAAATGTAGGATAAAATTTCTTTAGATCATTTATAAGTTTTTCTTTCGAACTTTCATCATAAATGAACCGTACCGGGTTTGT
>NZ_AXCD01000043.1:0-715 GCF_000475335.1 Acinetobacter sp. COS3 | reverse complement strand
CGAACCATCCAGCTTGATCTGAGAACCTCCAGCAGTAATCACAATCTCTTTCGGACTAGTAATCTCAATTCGGTCTTCTGTCGAAATAATCTGAATCCCTTGCTTCGCAAGTAAATCCATGCCATCTGACTGCGCTTGGACCTCAAACTTACCTTTGGCCGCCACCTGCTTGATCCCATTCTGTGCGGCAAACACACTGATTCTGTTTTGTGCATGTGTAATCAGGTTTTTCTGCGTACTTAGATTGATACTATCACCCGCAAACTGATTGATCTGCCCATCCGCAGAAAGATGAATATCTTCATTACTACTCAGGCCAATACCTTCAGGAGAATTGAGTAAAAGGACAGCTTTGTTAAATTTAGCAATTTTTGACTCTAGCGATTCAAAAAAAGCTTTTAGCTGTTCAACTGACTCAATCTCATCCGTTTGCTGGTTCTTGGCAACTTCACTCAAGGCTTTGGCATTGTTTTGATTGCCTTCCAGCTGTTGCTTGGCAGGTTGGGCATCAAGGTGCTCGCCTTGTGCCTGTTCTTGGGAGTGCGTGGTGATGAGTAAGCCCTCACCTGCTCGTACTGCTCCCCATTGATCGGTACGCAGTTCAAAGCCCTCTCCACGGTCTTCACTTTCTACTTGGTCTTTGGGATAGCTGAGTTTACCTAGATTGAGTTGACTGGCAGCATGGCTGCTTTGTAGTTGGGCACTGATCTGACCT
>NZ_AXCD01000042.1:0-1164 GCF_000475335.1 Acinetobacter sp. COS3 | reverse complement strand
GGCTTATGCAGTTACTTTAGCAACAACACCAGCACCTACAGTACGACCACCTTCACGGATCGCAAAACGTAGACCTGGGTCCATTGCGATTGGGTGGATTAATTCTACTGACATTTCAACGTTGTCACCTGGCATTACCATTTCAACGCCGTCTTGTAACTTGATTGCGCCAGTTACGTCAGTTGTACGGAAGTAGAACTGTGGACGGTAACCGTTAAGGAATGGAGTATGACGACCACCTTCTTCTTTAGAAAGTACATATACTTCCGCATCGAATTTAGTGTGTGGCTTGATTGAACCTGGTTTAGCAAGTACTTGACCACGTTGTACGTCTTCACGCTTAGTACCACGTAGAAGAACACCACAGTTCTCGCCCGCACGACCTTCGTCAAGAAGTTTACGGAACATTTCTACGCCAGTTACAGTTGTTTTAACTGTATCTTTGATACCAACGATTTCAACTTCTTCGCCTACTTTAACGATACCAGACTCTACACGGCCTGTTACTACAGTACCACGACCAGAGATTGAGAATACGTCTTCGATTGGCATTAAGAATGCTTTGTCGATAGCACGTTCTGGTTCTGGGATGTAAGAGTCAAGCGCTTCAACAAGAGCAAGAACTGAAGACTCACCATACTGACCAGCGTCGCCATTAAGCGCAGCAAGAGCAGAACCACGGATAACTGGAGTGTCATCACCTGGGAAGTCGTAAGTAGAAAGAAGTTCACGAACTTCCATTTCTACTAATTCAAGTAACTCTTCATCGTCAACAAGGTCACACTTGTTAAGGAATACAAGAATGTAAGGTACACCAACCTGACGAGAAAGAAGGATGTGTTCACGAGTTTGTGGCATTGGACCATCAGTCGCAGCACATACAAGGATCGCGCCGTCCATCTGAGCAGCACCAGTAATCATGTTTTTAACATAATCGGCGTGGCCCGGGCAGTCTACGTGAGCGTAGTGACGAGTTGGAGAGTCGTATTCTACGTGTGAAGTATTAATTGTAATACCACGTGCTTTTTCTTCTGGTGCAGAGTCGATAGCTGCGTAATCTTTAGCTTCACCGCCGTAAGTTTTTGCACAGATCGTTGCAATCGCAGCAGTTAAAGTTGTTTTACCATGGTCAACGTGACCAATTGTACCCACGTTTACGTGTGG
>NZ_AXCD01000041.1:0-1274 GCF_000475335.1 Acinetobacter sp. COS3 | reverse complement strand
TGATATGTGCTGAATTAGCAGGAGACTTTCACTTGGGATATGCTAGGCAGCTAACCGATAAAAGTTCTCTGCTATTTGATTTGGCGTTTTAAAATCCAAACTCTTTTGAATTCTTCGCTGATTATAAAATAACACAATGTATTTTGTAATATCTGCTTTAGCTTCATCTCTGGTTTTATAGTTGCAATGATGCACTAATTCATTCTTGAGTATGCCCCAGAAACTTTCAATCGGTGCATTATCGTAACAGTCCCCACGTTTGCTCATTGAACCTTGAAAATCACATTTTTCCAGTATCTTTCGATATTCATGGCTGCAATATTGGCTGCCTCTGTCCGAATGAACAATTAAGCCTTTCGTTGGTTTTTGATTACGAATCGCCATAGTCAGTGCATTGCAAACAAGTTGTGCGGTCATACGCTCATTTAAGCTATAGCCAACCACTTGTTTCGTGTACAGGTCTTTTACTGCTGCCAAGTATAACCAACCTTCAGCAGTCCAAATGTATGTAATATCGCTTGACCATGCAAGATTGGGCTTAGTCATTGAAAACTGTTGCTCTAGTAAATTTGCGTAGATCGCTCGATTATGATCACTCTTCGTAGTTCTTTTGAAACGCTTATGACGCTTACAATACAGCTGGTTGAGCTTTTTTATTTGACGTACAGCATACGTACTGATTTTGATACCTTGCGCTTGTAAATGCTTAGTTAATCGAATATAGCCATAGCTTTGTTTAGTTTCCTCATGAGCTATTTTGACCAAAATTGTCTGTTGATTTCGCTGAACCAATCTTTTATTCATGCCTCGTTTTAGCCAATCATAAAATCGTGACACTGAAACGTGAAGTAATCTAGCCATAAAGCTAATCGGGAATAAATGTCTTTGCTGTTTCATATAGGCGTACCTTACTGACTTTCTTTCGCAAAGTACGCTGCTGCCTTTTTTAGAAATTCACGTTCCATTTCAGCTGTTTTGAGCTGTTGTTTGAGCTTTTTATTTTCTTCGAGTAAGGCATTTAGATCAGGTGAATATTGTTTAGTGCCTGCTAAGGTGCCAGTCTTTGCTTTATTATTCCAATTTGAAAGAGTTTGCATTGAAATGCCAAGTTGTCTGGCTGTTTCCGATACATTGCCTTGATTGGCTTCAATCAATTTTATTGCTTCAACTTTAAATTCTGCGGTGTAAGTCTTCTGTTTCTTGCTCATGGTAAACTCCTGATGAGTGTCTATAGTTTACCAAGTTAAAACCTCCTGTTTTCTCAGCACACATCA
>NZ_AXCD01000040.1:0-435 GCF_000475335.1 Acinetobacter sp. COS3 | reverse complement strand
TAAATAATCAAAAGATCACAAATGTTGCAGCAGGTACAGCATCAGGTGATGCGGTTAACTTTGGTCAGTTAACTACCACGAATAATAACGTAACGACTGCGCAAAATGCAGCAAATGCGGCACAGACATCGGCAAATGCAGCTCAAACTACTGCCAATTCAGCATTAACAGAAGCACAAAAAGGTTTGAATTTTAGAGCAAATGCAGGTGCTACAGATAAAGTTAGCTTAGGTGAAACAGTTACTTTAGCCGATGGTACTAATACCACTGTAACTTATGATGCTGCTACAAATACGTATAAATATAGCGTAGTAGATGCGCCTACATTTACAGGTACAGTTACAGCAGGAAATCTTGCAACTGGTGGCACATTAAGTGTAACGGGAGTAAGTAATCTAAATGGTGGTGCAAACCTAAATAATCAAAAGATCACAA
>NZ_AXCD01000039.1:0-5238 GCF_000475335.1 Acinetobacter sp. COS3 | reverse complement strand
TTCTCAGCACACATCACTCTTTTGATGATACTCGCCCTGAAGATAGACAAAATAAAGTACCGATTATCTTAGGAGGCACACTAGAAGAATTAAGTGATACCCCTTTATTGCTTGAAAGACTGATTGAGCAAGATCAGAATCTTACCTATAGTACTGAATATAAATGCTTAAATATTATGCCACATGAAGCTACGATTAATAGTGTAAATGCTCTGCTTAAAAAGCATTTTTTTGAAATTCAATGTTTAAGTATTGAAGAAATTTTTAAAATTGAACAACAGCTTAATCAAGATTTAGGTTGGTAAATATGGAAGATAATCAAAAAATCTATGCCTTACGCAATTCATCATTTTGGTATGATGATGAGTTTTTCTTTAATCTAATGAATAATGATGACCATATCGGACATATCACAGCGATTTTCGAAGATAAAGAAAAAGCGATACAAGAATGGAAACGCCTAGAATATGAATTCACCCATAAAGTCGATTTTGATAATTTTATGCGAGAAGATATTTCTGACAATATAGAAAAAATACTACCTCATCGTACATGGGATGATTTAAAAAATCTTGATGTAGAAGAACTATTTACCATTCTCCACCATAATGATATTCATGCCTACTACTTATATGAATATCCAAAACAAATAAAACAAGGTGTAGCTTGGGATAATTCAGAAAATAACTATAATTTTCATAATGCCTGTACAGAATATGACTTTAGAAAAAATTATTTCATAGATGCTACATTTCTTAGAGATGACCCTTTACTCAGTTATATTTCTCCATCTGTTCATAATTTTATTTTTATTCTAAATGGTCATCTATCTGACCTGAGTGATACACCACTTCTATTATCTCAATTTATTACACAACATGAATATATTGATTATGATGAAGATAGGAAATTTTTACGCATACAACAGCTAGATATTTCTACTCTCAATAGTTTAAATGCCCTATTAAAAAATCCAATTCAAAGTTTAACTATTGAAGAAATCTATGAGATCGAAAAATCACTCCATCAAACTTACTTAAAAGGAATAGAGTAAAAATGAACAATATCCAATACGTCATTCGTCAAAATGATTTTGCTTACAACGATGAATGGCATCTGACCAATTGCGTTTCAACAGGTGCGATCAAGCAGATTTATACAGATAAAGCTGAAGCTGAAAAGGCATACAAATCACTAGTCGTCGAAGGCTTATACTATGATGAACTATGTAACTATGACATTGGCAATGGTGAAGCAGATGATGAAATCTACGAAAAACTTGAAGCTTTAATTTTAGAAAAAACAGGAAAAACTTTTAATATAGATGATGGTGAAATTCCTAAACTCAATGAAGATGATGCTTTCGAGTTTGCCAAAATTTCAGGTATTGTCTGGTATCAACTCTTAGAAATCGATGCGACACAACCTTGCTATGTGCTTTGGATCAACTCTGAAGAAGACTATTTCACAGGTTATGAAACTGGTAGCATTATTTCGAGTCAAGATGAGAACTTTAGTGATGTGTCGTGGGAAGCCAATATTTATGCGATGGACTATGAATTTGAAGCTTTGATGGACAAACCACTTGCAGAGTTAAGCGATAGTCCACTGTTATTCAAACAATTCATCGAACAAACTTCGGATATTCGTTACGATGTTGAGAAAGACAGTATCGAAGGTATTGCACTTGATAACATAAAGTTTATTGATATCAAAACGCTGAATTCATTTTTGAAACAACCCATCTTTGAAATCCGTCAGATCTCTTTAGAAGAACTCGCTGAACTAGAATAAACTTTAAATAAAAAAGTGCGGTGTATTATCCGCACTTTCAATGATGTATTGAATAGTTTTAATAACCCAACTGCTTACTAATCAAATCTTTCATGATTTCTTCCGCACCACCGCCAATCATGTTGACCTTCACTTCACGATAAATACGTTCAGACTTCGTTCCACGCATAAAGCCCATACCACCCAGTGTTTGAACGGCTGCATCCGCACAAAACTGCATAGTACGAGTCGCAACATTCTTAAGCATAGAAATCTGAGCAACGAGATCAGCACCCTGCAATTGAGGCTGCGTCATTTTCCAAGCTGTTTCTTCAAGCAAAGCTCGTGTGGTTGTCAATTGAGTTGCCATATCTACTAATTTATGACGAACGACTTGATGATCAACTAAACGCTTACCAAAAGTCCTACGTTGTTGAGCCCAATCTAAAGCCTCTTCATAGCAAACTTGTGCATAACCATAAGCCACCACTCCCAAGAAAAACCGTTCCATATTAAAGTTATTCATAATCACTTTAAAACCTGCATTCTCTCGACCTAACAAGTTGGACACTGGCACTCGAACTTGATCAAAATGTAAATGCGCAGTATCAGAAGCCCACCATCCCATTTTCTTTAATGGTGTTTTGGTAATACCGTCACTATGTGCATCGATAAGTAACATCGAGATACCTTCTGCACCTGTTTTGGTCGGATCAGTTCTAACAGCAACCGTGTAATAGTCCGCACGAATACCTGAAGTAATAAAAGTTTTTTCGCCCGACACAATATAATAATCACCATCACGAATCGCTTTGGTTTGCAATGCGGCTACATCTGAACCACCGCCAGGTTCAGTAATCGCCAATGCTGAAATTTTTTCGCCTGAAATAATATCGGGTAATACTTTGGCTTTTAATTCCTCACTACCGAAATGCTGAATCGGTGGTGCACCAATGGTATGAACCATCAAAGAAATATGCACACCACCAGAACCCGCTTTAGCCATTTCGACACCAGCTAACAGTGAGTAAAAAGGATCGGCATCAGGAATCCCACCATATTCTTCATCAAAACCTAAACCCAATAACCCAATTTCAGCCGCTTTTTTATAGAGTTCTCTAGGAAATGTTTCAGCCTCATCCCACTCATTCACAAATGGCGTCATTTCTTTTTGTACAAAACGACGGACATTGTCAGCAAAGGCTTGATGTTGTTCATTGTAATACATTGGATTTAATTGCATTTTCTGCTTCCTAGCGAGTATCGATCATTGTTTTAGAATATTTAGTGATCACTAAGGTAGCAAAACACAACAAACCAAGCAAGCGCTTGGCAAAACTCATAACTAAAAAAGATCTTATTTCTTATCATTGAATATCAAATTTCAAAGCTTATTTGATTTTTAAACGACAGCGGAAACCTCGTGTCGCATAATAAGACTGTGCACCATTATGATAAGTAAATACACGACCATAGCGGCTATCACAGAAAATTGCTCCACCTAAGGTACGAACATCTTCTGGTGTTTTTACCCAACTAGAAGTTTTCAAGTCAAAATTTTCAATTTTTTGAAACTGTCTATATTGCGCTTCAGTTAAAAGTTCAACCCCCATTGTCTCAACGACATCAATCGCATTATTTTTAGGTTTATGTTCCTTACGCGCATCCAAAGCAGCACGATCATAGCAAAGGCTTCTACGTCCTTTCGGCGTTTCAATGGAACAGTCATAAAATATAATTTCAGATGAATCAGCTTCAATCACGACGACATCAGGCTCTCCACCTGTAACTTCCATTTGATCCAGTGACCATAACTTTTCTGGCTGATGTTGTAATTGATCTTCAATATCAGGCCAAAATAAACCCTGATGTCTTTGCATATTCTGTTCAAAACGATTTTTCAATATGTCCAACAATGCTGCTGTTTGTACACTATCTAATTGTTTTTTCTTGCTCATCTTTTCTCTCTTTTTTGTTTTTTATAGCACTTTGTATACATTCACTTAAATCAAACATACACAGGATGAATTAAATATCACTCAAATAAAAGATATTTTCGTTAAAAATACTGTTTATGTTCACAACACCAAAGAAGATCATCCCTATCCAGCAATATGTATCACAGTGAAGCTACTCCCCCAATCAATCGATTGCGTGTTTTTCTCTACCTCAATTAAGGCTGGTCTTTTGATTTTGATTCAAATTGGCAAATCATATAAGATTATTGTGAAAACTCTATGCTTAAAATAAGTTAGTTCCAAAAGTACTGGCATTTCTTACACTTCATTCCATTCTTATAGAAAAACAATGGAAAGCCAATCAACAGAAAAACTAAATACGCTGGCTTCTTTCCTTGTGTATAAGGCTCTACTTCCGTACTGCCACATTGAGGGCAACTAATCTGTTCAGAACCAAGAATTTGATCTACATCTTGACTAAAATCTTGAGCAAGAATACTTTGAGCTACACTTAGATGCTCTTGAGGTACAAGTAAACGAACACCGCCGAGCGCGTTAGAATATAACCAATCCATATTGATTGTATGTTCATTTTCAATACGTGCAGGAATCGCCATCGCCTCGAGCTGAGTCTTTGCGATTTGAGCCTCATAAGGAAAAGAATAGGTTTCAGCGACGACCCAATGCATACAAATATCTAATATCAACAAAAACTAAATTTTAAGCTCAATGAGTAAAAAGATATGTGTATAAACTTATTCAATTCACCTATATCTTTGATTAATTTATGAATTAAAAATTATATTGTCTATTTTACAATTTTATTGACATAGTCATTCTTTAAATTTAAAAATTAATACTCTTTTATAGATCTTCCCATGTAGCAACAATCTGTTTCGCAGTAATAGACCAAACATTTTTCCCAACCCATTCAATATTATGAGTAAACATTCTTTCATTATGTCCATAACTACTCCATGGATCAAAAAATAAGAACTCATCATAGCGCCACATAAAAGGATTAATTGAAATATCTGTTTGACAAGGAATATTGAATTCTAATATCCCCTGATAAATTAACCGAAGTCGAAATGGAGTTTCCTCGTAGTCTCGATGATCTTTTTTTATTAACGTAAGAATTAAATGAGCTGATTCTTTTCCAAAATCAATAATTTCAAAATTATCTAATTCACAATAATAGGGAGCTGTTAAACCACTACCACCATACCACCAGTCAGATGCAAGGAGAACTAGTAGACTTTCAGGTAATTTATTTTATTTGTCTTTAAATATTCATCATATGCTTCAAAAAGATATTTTGGATTACCTATATGATCTAACTGATCACTTAATTTATAAACCATTATTTGCTCTTTAAATGCTATTTGTTTTATATATGAGCGAAATATACTACAACTATGCACAATATTTTTCTTATTCCACTATGTTTTTTAATTCTAGCCAATAAAAAACACCCCCACTCATTCGAATGGGGGTGTTTAGATTT
>NZ_AXCD01000038.1:0-739 GCF_000475335.1 Acinetobacter sp. COS3 | reverse complement strand
AGAAGTGTCTTTTAAAGCGAGCGAAGCGAAATTTAAAAGACACGGAAACGAGATATAAAAAATCTTTTTTGCATTCGCAAAAAAGATTTTTTATCTGCCCCACCATTAACAGCCATAAATTAACAGTTAAAACTAACAGAAGAGTAGTTTTTTTTGAAAAACACAACATATGACGATTTTTTTAAGACTCTGTGATATACCAACATTTTCTTAAATGCAGATGGTTTAAAAATGGCTAGAACTAGATTAACAGTAGATGAAATTATTTTAAGTGTTGAAAAGCACTTAAAACAGATAGCAAGACGCACTCATTCAGATGAGTTAATACTACAATTGATTCGATCAAAAACTGCAAATCAATTTACAGAAGAAGACATTAAAAATTTGAGGAATAAATATCATAAAGTTTTAGAATTAAATAGATTAGAAGAAGTAATGGACACTATCTGCTCAATCAAAAAAAGTGATCGCTCTGATATTGAAAAAGACATTGTTGATTTTAGTGGATATGAAGACCCTTTCTCTCAGACTGATGAAAGATTAAAAATAGCCTTAAGGATGCTAAAAAACTACAATCGAAGAGTTCCTAATTCAATAAAACAAAAAGCACATAATGAAATCAAAAATTCACTTCAAAGTCCTTACAGACAAGAAAAAAAGAAGATAAAAGATCGAAAGCAAGAGAATCATGAGAAATTTTTTCTTGGAAGTGTGCTTATATCATTTTTTAAATCACAAA
>NZ_AXCD01000037.1:0-1914 GCF_000475335.1 Acinetobacter sp. COS3 | reverse complement strand
CTCGCTTTAAAAGACACTTCTACTCGTGCTGCGCAGCACTTTTAGTTTTAAGCAATTGATTATTATATAATTTATGCGTTACTCATGTTTTAGATGTACTGTTTCTACATACAAATAAAACACACAACTAAGTTATTGTTTTTATTATGTAAATTGAAATTATGGGAGTGAAGTTGCTCATGCGTTTTAATTGAAAAATATTTTTTTTCATTTTTCTTCACGAAACGAATCATGAATTTTTAAAATTTTGTAGGATCCGAAATTCCAGTTAAATTAATATCGGACGTAAGAATGTATTATTTTCATTTAAGTCACAACGTTAAAGGTGATAGTCAAATAAAATTGAGTGATGGTGATTCAAAGTATCGACTCTCAAAAAGTGCATATCACTATATTACGCGTACTTTATATTTTTCAAAGCATAAAAGTGACATTGAAGAGCTTGAATATTGTGCATCCTATAATATGCCGATTTGGTCTGAAAATCATCCTGAAAAGTTTTGGTATGCAGCTGATCAATATACAAGTGAGACTAGACGAACCTCATCACATATTACAATCGCTTTGCCAAAAGAACTGGATAAAAATCGCCGTATAGAGTTGTCTGAAAGATTAATGTATGAATTTTGTGGTCAATATAAAATGCCATCAACAATCGCAATTCATAATCATGTGGCTGCGCTCGATGGACAGTCAGAACAGCCACATTTACATTTATTATTTTCAGAAAAAAGTATGTTGGATAATATTGAACGTTCCCCAGAGCAGTTCTTTAAGCAATATCGTCAAAAAAATCCTGAAAAAGGGGGTGCATTAAAAATCACAGCTGATGTGCTTGGATTTGGTCGTAATATATTATTTCACTACCGAACACAAACTGAAAAAATAATAAATGAATTTTTAGAAAAATATGCACCCACAAAAATTATAGAAATTCATGGTATGGAAATCGAAGTGAGCAGTGCAGTATCGTGCTTATCTAATGAAGATTATAATAAAAAACATGGAACCAATTTAAAAGATGTCCCACAAATTCCGAGGTCGTTACTATATAGTGCTGATCA
Source organism: Acinetobacter sp. COS3 (assembly GCF_000475335.1). Taxonomy (NCBI): domain Bacteria; kingdom Pseudomonadati; phylum Pseudomonadota; class Gammaproteobacteria; order Moraxellales; family Moraxellaceae; genus Acinetobacter; species Acinetobacter sp. COS3. The sequence goes on along the minus strand of NZ_AXCD01000037.1, from coordinate 850 downwards.
AGAAGATCAAGACAAGGTAGCAGAATATAGAAAGAACATTCGGGAAATTCGTCAAAATAATCTGTATGAACTTTATAAAAAAGAGTATGAGCTAGCGTTGGCTAAAAAACGTGAACAGGAAAACCAGAATAAGCCACAACTTGATCAATCTAAAAAATTTGATTTTGACTTCTAATATACTCATTAATAAACCAAAGATGATGACGGCTCACAAGCAAGCTCAATGGAATGTATTATTCCTTCTTCAACCTTTAATTAAATCAGTTGATCTGTCTATATATGTTCTATGGACGGATCAACTGAATTGGTCTTAGTGCAATTTGACCTATTTCTTAAAATAGTTTTCCATCTGTAATTGTTCAAGCGTATGCCATTGATAACGCTCATGTCCTGCAAAATTTTGTTTGATATACACAATATGCCGAATGATCTGCTTTTGATATTTCAGCAGTTGTTGAATACGCTGATCATCATAAGCAATATCTACCCGTTGTTGCCTCAGTGCTTGATAAAAGCAGCGGTAGTCCATATCCATATTTTTTAATATTTCCTTGGATGCCGCAGGGTGGAGTGGTTGGCTTAATCCTTTTACTGAATAAGATTTACGCGAGACAAAGTCGGGGCGTATACGGGATTCTTTTGCCACTTTTAATGTTGGTTCAAATCTATTTGATCTAACCTTGATATTTTGAAATGCCTGTTGAATCGAATTAATTAGTGCACTGGGTTGAATAGTATGTGCTGGTGCTGGCTTCTGCAAGCTGGGTGCAGCGACTGGAGCAGAAATGGGTGATTTCACTTTAGCCTGATGATCTTGTTGACTGTCGACTTTGATGAATTGTTTGAGTTT
>NZ_AXCD01000036.1:0-15248 GCF_000475335.1 Acinetobacter sp. COS3 | reverse complement strand
TGTACCCACGTTTACGTGTGGCTTATTACGTTCAAACTTGGCTTTAGCCATGATGATCTTCCTTTATAAACTGCTCATGAGGGTCGCCCATGAGCACTTGGTTTTTTAACTAAATTTTAGTTGGGTAATATAGTAATCGAAAGATTACTCGTCGTCACCTTTTTTACCGCCAGCTTGGAACTTAGCGATGATGCCTTCAGCCACGTTACGTGGAGTTTCAGCGTATTTAGCGAATTCCATAGAATAAGTCGCACGACCTTGAGACATAGAACGCATTTGAGTCGCGTAACCAAACATCTCAGCAAGTGGTACTTCAGCTTTAATTGCTTTCGTTCCACCAGGAAGATCGTCCATACCTTGAACCATACCACGACGACGGTTTAAGTCACCCATGATATCGCCCATGTAGTCTTCTGGAGTTTCCACTTCAACTTTCATGATTGGTTCTAGAAGGATAGGATCAGCTTTCATGAAACCGTCACGGAAAGCGTATGAACCAGCCATTTTGAACGACAATTCATCAGAGTCGACATCATGGTAAGAACCATCGAATAATGTCGCTTTGATACCCACAACAGGGTAACCAGCCAATACACCATTCTTCATACGTTCTTGAATACCTTTGTCAACTGCGCCAAAGAATTCTTTAGGTACTACACCACCAACAACTTCTTCAACGAATTGGTATTCTTTACCAGCTTCTTCAACATCAAGCGGTTCAAGACGTACATATACGTGACCAAACTTACCTTTACCACCAGTTTGACGTACGAACTTACCTTCTTGCTCAACAGATTTTTTGATCGTCTCACGGTAAGCAACCATTGGTTTACCAATGTTCGCTTCAACACCGAATTCACGCTTCATACGGTCAACGATGATGTCAAGGTGAAGTTCACCCATACCCGCAATAATCGTTTGACCAGATTCTTCATCTGTACGAACGCGGAACGATGGATCTTCTTTCGCCAAACGACCTAAAGCAATTGACATTTTTTCTTGGTCAGCTTTAGTTTTTGGTTCAACAGCCAATGAAATTACTGGCTCTGGGAATTCCATACGTTCAAGTGTAATGATGTTTTTCTCATCACATAATGTATCACCAGTAGTAACGTCTTTAAGACCTACACACGCTGCGATATCACCTGCACGGATTTCATCAAGATCTTGACGTTCGTTCGCATGCATTTGCACGATACGACCGATACGCTCACGCTTAGATTTAACTGGGTTATAAACTGGATCACCTTGTTTAAGAACACCAGAGTAAACACGTACGAATGTTAAGTTACCTACGAATTTGTCGTTCATAATTTTGAACGCAAGCGCAGAGAACGGAGCTTCGTCAGATGCTTCACGAGACGCTTTAGTTTCGTCTTTGTCGTCAAGGATACCTTCGATTGCTTTAACTTCTGTAGGTGATGGTAAGAATTCAATTACAGCATCCAACATACGTTGAACACCTTTGTTTTTGAACGCAGAACCACAAAGCATTACTTGAATTTCAGATGCTAATGTACGAGCACGTAAACCAGCAATGATCTCTTCTTTAGAAAGATCACCTTCTTCAAGGTACTTGTCCATCAACTCTTCTGAAGCTTCAGCAGCAGCTTCAACCATCTTAGTACGCCATTCGTTAGCCGTATCAACGAGGTCAGCTGGAATATCGCCGTATTCAAACTTCATACCTTGAGATGCTTCATCCCAGATAATCGCTTTCATCTCGATAAGGTCAACAACACCTGCAAACGTATCTTCTGCACCAATTGGCACAACGATAGGAACAGGGTTACCACCTAAACGAGTTTTAACTTGTTCAACAGCACGGAAGAAGTTTGCACCTGTACGGTCCATCTTGTTCACGAATGCTAAACGAGGCACTTTATATTTGTTAGCTTGACGCCATACAGTTTCAGACTGAGGCTGTACACCACCAACTGCACAGTAAACCATGCACGCACCGTCAAGAACACGCATTGAACGTTCAACTTCGATTGTGAAGTCAACGTGTCCCGGTGTATCAATTACGTTGATACGATGTTGTTGGAATTGGTTAGCCATACCAGACCAGAAACAAGTTGTCGCAGCAGAGGTAATTGTAATACCACGCTCTTGTTCTTGTTCCATCCAGTCCATTGTTGCTGCACCGTCGTGTACTTCACCAATTTTGTGAGATACACCTGTGTAGAACAAGATACGTTCAGTTGTAGTTGTTTTACCTGCGTCAATGTGCGCAGAAATACCGATGTTACGGTAACGAGTAATAGGGGTTTGGCGAGCCATGATGTCTACATTCCTAAATGTTATATTTAAAACAGGACGCACCAATTAAATTGATGCGCACGAATATCCAAGCAGGCAACTTAAATACCCGCAAAGCTCCCACTTTGATAAAGAGCGATGTTGAATCGAGCTGCTGTACGCATGAATATTCTCCTGATTAGGGACTGTTTTATCCGCTTAGAAACGGTAGTGAGAGAAGGCTTTGTTGGCTTCAGCCATACGATGCACGTCTTCACGTTTTTTGATCGCTGCACCTTTACCTTCAGCTGCATCAAGCAACTCACCAGCAAGACGTAAAGCCATCGTTTTTTCAGAACGCTTAGCAGCAGCATCTACTAACCAACGCATAGCTAAAGCAGTACGACGGGATGGGCGTACTTCCATAGGTACTTGATAAGTAGCACCACCAACACGGCGTGCTTTTACTTCAACCATAGGACGAACTTTTTCAAGAGTAGTCTCGAAAAATTCAACTGGGTCTACTTTGTTTTTTTCTTGAACACGTTCTAAAGCACCGTAAACGATACCTTCAGCAACAGATTTTTTACCATCTTGCATTACGTGGTTCATGAATTTAGCGATTGTTTGGCTGCTAAATTTTGGATCTGGAAGGATCTCACGAGCAGCGACTACGCGACGTCTTGGCATTTTAATACACCTAATAATATGACACTTCAGGATGATCCAGCAGTTGTACTAAGTGTCATGTACATGACGCTGGCCTTACTATACGTCGCTTGAATTACAAATCTATGAAGAATTCAAACAAGCGAAACGCTAAAGGGTTGCTTGGGCTAGTTTCCTAGAATTACTTCTTAGGACGTTTAGCACCGTATTTAGAACGTGACTGGTTACGATCTTTCACGCCAGCACAGTCTAAAGAACCACGAACGGTATGGTAACGTACACCTGGTAAGTCTTTAACACGACCACCACGGATAAGAACAACACTGTGCTCTTGTAAGTTATGACCTTCACCACCGATGTAGCTAGATACTTCAAAACCTGAAGTTAAGCGAACACGGCAAACTTTACGCATTGCTGAGTTAGGTTTTTTAGGTGTAGTCGTATATACACGTGTACATACACCACGACGTTGTGGACAAGCCTTCAACGCAGGAACTTTTGATTTTTCAATCAAAGTTGTACGACCCTTACGGATCAACTGATTTGTTGTTGCCATTTGGCAATTCTCCCGTTATTAAACAACCTCAAAAAGAAAAACACCTCTTTTCAAGGGCACATAATTGTAAGCCAAGAAGTAAAAATGGTCAACATTGCGATGCATAGCAAATGCTGACCATTCCTAGAGTTTTGTTAATTTTCAGTATGTATTACACATCCTGAAATAAATTAGCTGTGTTTGTTCGACGCTGGCTCAATATCTATCGTCTTTTGTTCAGTGACAAGTTCTGCTTTTTCAGTAAAAACTTGTTGCTCTTCTGCATCGCTTAAAGCAGGCTGCTGTTTCGTATGTTCATGTTCAACCACATGCTTTTCAGCGAGTTGTTCAATCCCTAACTCTACCTCATCAAGCTTAGATTCATTAGTCTCAGCCTGTTTTTTCGCCTGAACCTCTACCAGAGTGATCACTTCATTCTGAGCGTTACTTTGCGATGCATTGTTTACATTCTCCGCATTTAAAAGTCTTGGACTTGCTTTTTTCAATAAAGCTTCAGCCTTTAAATAAGCCTCTAATGGAGAAATATTTTCATCTGGATGCTCATTTAAATAGAAACGTGCAGCACCAAAAATAGACTGCGATTTATGTCCAACATCTTCTAGAAGCTTCCAACTATAAAAACCACCTAAGGCAGCTCCTGCAACTGGTGTTAACCGGCCTATAACAGAAACTTGTGGAATATGATTGAGCCACCCCCACTTAAACTGCCCTTCTTCATCGACCAGCCATTTCTTAATAAGTTCAATATCATTATTTGAACCCAATAATTGCTGGAATTGCTGCAAGTCATGCGTTTCTAGCATTGATTTTAATGCTTTCAGTGCGAGTAATAATGTTTGCTTTTCAGCAACAAGACCCAAATCAATTTCTTTAAAAACAAAAGCAACAATCTCTTGGTCTGCATCTTCAGATAAGTCAAAGCCATGAGAACGCCCAGTTTGATAGATGGTTCTCAACGCCAAAACAATAGATGCTGGAATATCAACAGCAGCACCCCATACACCTGTCGCACCTGTTATTAAACCTTGAGCAGCAGCTAATAATTTATTCTGTTCAATCAATGCTTGACTTAAACGTTGTGAGCGACCTGTATCACGCGTCAACTCAGCAATGTCTTTTACTCCAGCCTCCTCAAGAATTTTCTCAGTTAAAGAGCTATTTGAACTAAACTCATTTAACCATTGGAATAAATAGTCAGAAACTTTTTCACCAAGATCAGGTGAAACAAAGGTCGCTACATTATTTACACGACCATAATGACGACCTAGTAATTGATGGGACAATTTAGGTAACTGTTGACGAAGCATATGTTGTGGACTTTCATAACTCTCCACCTCAAATGGGCTTTTAAAACGAGCTTTTCCCTCAACAATCTGTGATGCATTCGCAAGTTCAGCACCAGATGTGGTTGGAGCTACTTGAAGTTTTTGTAATTCGGAACTGAGCTTTTTAGCCACTCCAAAGGCTTGTGCAAATAAACCTGAAGTTTGCTTGTTTTTAGATTTTGCCATCAAGAACCTCTGCTCTGTAATCTGTGCATTTCTAGGTAAATACTAGGTTGAATGCAGATTTATCTCAACTTTTATCTGTATTCTTTCATTACGTTTCGTCACAACATCACTTATGTTTACCAATATTTACACAACTGGAAATAGGCATAAAATTTGCCATAAGAAATAAAAAACCTTTCTGCTATCATGGTGTCATTCACTCAAAAGCCATTTTAATCGTTATATTCTCCTGAGTTGTATTCATAGCGATAACTACAAAGGCTTCGTATTACCATAAAAGGGAACTGTAAATGAAACGTGTTGTAATCACTGGTATGGGCATTAACTCATGTATCGGTAACTCTTTAGAAGAGGTTACTCATTCTCTAAAAAATGGAATCTCTGGAACACGTTTTAACCCAACTTATGCAGAACTTAACTTCAAAAGCCATGTAAGTGCTGCAGCAGTACAAGACTTTGACGGTATTGATCGTAAACTTAAGCGCTTTATGGGCGTATGCGCGATGTATGCATATAATGCAGCTATCGCAGCAGTGGAAAACGCAGGTCTTAAACAAGAAGATTTAGCCCATAATCCACGTTATGGTATTGCTGGCGGTTCTGGTGGTAACTCAACTGCATCAGTGACTGAAATGGTAAAGCTTCTTGAGGAAAAAGGCGCACGTAAAGTCGGTCCTTTCTTCGTTCCACGTAATATGAGTAATACGATTACTGCAAACGTTGGCGTCGCTTTAAAACTTCAAGGGATCGCGCACTCTATTACCAGTGCATGCGCAACTTCAGCAGATGCTATTGGATACGCTTTTAACCTCATTCAACTTGGTAAGCAAGATTTAATGCTTGCAGGTGGTGGTGAAGAAGACCATTGGTCTCAAAGCTTACTATTTGATGCGATGGGTGCTTTATGTTCTAAATATAATGACTCTCCTGAAACCGCATCTCGCCCATACTCAGCAGACCGTGATGGATTTGTCATCGCAGGCGGCGGTGGTTTTGTGGTTTTAGAATCACTAGAACATGCTCAAGCACGTGGTGCAAATATCTTAGCTGAAGTCGTTGCTTATGCTGCGAATAGTGATGGTGCCGATATGGTTGCACCATCAGGTGAAGGTGCTACACGTTGTATCCTTATGGCATTAGATGAAGCCAAACAACATGGTGTAGAAAAAGTTGATTATGTGAATACACATGGTACATCTACCCCTGCTGGCGATGTAACTGAGCTAAAAGCAATGGAGCGCGCATTTGGTGAAGGTAAAGTTCCAGCACTAAGCTCAACAAAATCAATGACTGGTCATAGCTTGGGTGCAGCAGGCGTTCAAGAAGCGATTTATTCTGTATTAATGATGCAAAATGACTTTATCGCTCCAAACATCAATGTGACTGAACTTGATGAAGGTGCTCAAGGTTTCGATATTGTACTTGAAAAACGTGATGCAAAACTGAATACTGTGATGAGTAACAGTTTTGGCTTTGGCGGTGTTAACGCTTGCCTTATTTTCAAGAAGTGGGATGCATAATCCCACCTAGGATTATCGATGGATGCACCTTCTGATGCTTTCTTGTGGGTAAAAGCATTACATATTATTGCCGTGGTTTGTTGGTTCGCTGCGTTGTTCTACTTACCACGTCTTTTTGTTTACCACGCCATGAGTGAAGATGCTCTAAGCCATCAACGCTTTGAAGTGATGGAACGCAAGTTATATCGAGGGATTATGTGGCCATCCATGATTGCCACATTAATTACTGCTCACTTTCTAGTTGATTGGGGTGATGCAACTCGACATTACCACGATGCATTATGGTTTTATCTCAAAGTAGGCTTGGTTGGCTTACTAGTGATCTACCATTTAGTATGTGGTTATTACCGTAAAAAGCTGATTGGTAATGCTCACTACAAATCACATAAGTTTTGGCGCTTCTTTAATGAAATGCCAACACTGATCCTATTTGCAGTGGTCATTCTTGTGGTCGTAAAACCTCAGTTTTAAATGAGCGAATCTTCTCGGATGCTGTACTTTGCTTATATGCTTGTACAGCATTTTTCGTATTCATACTAAATATTACAAATAATTAATACACTCTTAGCTCAAACTAGGCCATTTTCTTGTTTTTAAATATCCAAAAACCATTAAATTGCCTAAATACCAAAAAACAACTATCTAACAAATATTCTATTTTAGAATAGATATTTAAGTTTTTTCATATATCAAATTCTGATGATCAAACCATCTCAGCACTATTTAAACAGATTAAATGCTCGATTCATTTCCAGCTTAATCATTTATCTGAAAATAGATCAATTTCAATATCGTCAATTGACTACAGGTGAAATCGAAATGGCAAGCTCAGTCTTTGGTCATTTAATTAACTACAAAGAAGTAAAAATTTTTAACATCCCGTACCTACCTTGGCAACCAGAAAACATTTTTATTGCCCCAAATGGAAATCTATTTGTTCATCCCAAGTATTTCCGTTCTGACTACTCAAGTTGCTCAACCAACTTACAAGGAATTTTTATTCATGAAATGGCACATATCTTACAGTTTCAGCAACAGACAAATGTCATTCTAAAGGGTGCAATCTTACAATTAGGCTATTATTTGAGTTTTAAAAAATACAATCCCTACCATTATCATTTTATTCAAGGAAAAGCCTTCTCAGACTACAATATTGAACAACAAGGAGACGTTGCCCGAGACATTTTTTTAAATAAGATTCCAAACATTATTCTTGGGAAATAAAAAAGCTCTATAAATTTAATTTACAGAGCTTTTAAGTAAAAGAACTACAACATGTATTACATAGCAGTACTTTTTTGAGTTTCAGAGTTGAGTTCATGACTATCATCCATTTCAGTCGTAAAATCTACACGCATTGCATCCATAACGATTGTGCTCATACGTCCCGCACCAATTGCTAATCCTAAAGCAATTACAAAATACACAAGCATCAAAGTCATATCATCAACCTCTCTTCAAAATGCTTATTGAGTGAATAAAACTTAGTTCTCATTCTCACGAAGCATTACTGTACCTACACGACCAACAGTAATGGCTAAGCCAGATGCAACAGCTAATATTAATAAAATAGACATATATTTCACCTCACTTGTAACTGGATAGTAGATGTGATCTGCTAGCTTAAGCTTGCTGATCGCCATCATTTAAAATAATCGTGCCTACACGACCAACAACTACAGCTAAACCAAATGCGATAACTGGAAATAATACAACTGACATAGTGAATACCTCTTTGTTTTTCTGAGCATGTATCGCTACATACTTAATTTAAATCACAGTGTACATATGTTCACATTGATTAGGATAATAGCAGTGCACAAATGTACACTCAAGTGTAGCAAATAGATTCCCGACGAACGGTCAAAAAAGGTACAACTCAATAAAATTATATATTTGAATCATTTATATTTTAGAGAAACTCTAAATTTTCGCATTTTTTTCAAATCAAGATAGAAATCATACGAAAGAATGATTTCTATGATGTCATTTAGCTGTCATTTCTATATGCGAAATTGACATGAAAAAAATCTTTTTATAGCTATATTAAATTTATTCACAATCATGCACCATAACAACGCAAACATTGAGAAATGTTGCTGTTTTATACAGAAAAACTTGTTATTTTTACGCAGAAAAATGTGCATTTAGTATATATTAGTAAACTTGTCATTTTTCTTTAAGATATAGAATGTTTGACACCATGATATACAAGCGTTTTTAAAACTATACCTATATAAATCAAAACCTTGTATTTCAGCACTAGTTAAAACTCAGGATTAGGTTTGAATGAAAAATTTTAAAGTTGCCCTTGCTCAGTTCTCTCCGCATATTGGCAATATTGACGCAAATACTCAAAAGATGGTTGAACAAGCAAATCTAGCGAAACAACAAAAGGCTGATTTGGTCATCTTCCCTGAACTTTCTACCATCGGTTACCCAGCAGAAGATTTATTACTCCGCCCTAATTTACAAAAACGCACTCAAAAAGCGTTCGCCCAATTAAGCGAAGTAAAAGATATTTTAATGGTGTTTGGTTTTGTGCACCAAACTGAAGATGGTCATCGTTACAACTCTGCTGCCGTCATGAAAGATGGTCAAGTTTTGGGCATTTATAATAAACACAACTTGCCAAACTATAGCGTTTTTGATGAAAAACGTTATTTCCAAGATGGTCATCAGCATTTAATTTTTGAGTACCTTGGACATAAATTTGGCGTACTCATTTGCGAAGATGTTTGGTCACTCAATACAGTTAAACAATTAAGTCAGCTGAATGTAGAAACCGTATTAGTTTTAAATGCATCACCATATGAAGTTGGCAAGCCACAACATCGAGTTCAAACATTAAATGAGCTTGCTAAACAATTAAGTCTTAATGTTATTTACGTTAACCAAGTTGGCGGACAAGATGACTTAATTTTTGATGGATCGAGCTTTGTCTGCAATAACAATGGTCAAGCTGCTTTACAAGCACCAAGCTTTAAAGAAGACCTTTATATTGCAGAGTACGATGCAGAACAAAAACAATTTAAAACGTCTGAAACAGCGCCAGCTTTAGAAACTTTCGCTGAAATTTATCAAGCGCTAGTTCTAGCGACTCGTGATTATGTTCAACGTTCAGGATTTCCTGGTGTCATCTTGGGTTTATCTGGCGGTATTGACTCAGCATTAACGCTTGCAATTGCAGTCGATGCGATTGGCGCGGATAAAGTTCAGGCTGTGATGATGCCGTACACTTACACATCACAAATGAGTGTCGAAGATGCAACTGAACAGGCACGCCGCATGGGTGTGACGTTTGGCATCGCCGAAATTCATCCGATTGTAAATAGCTTCATGCAAACGCTTTATCCATTCTTTGGAAATAGCCCAGCTGATGCAACAGAAGAAAACTTACAAGCCCGTACACGCGGCACATTACTGATGGGATTATCAAATAAATTCGGTAATCTTGTGCTCTCTACAGGAAACAAATCTGAAATTTCAGTTGGTTACTGTACTTTATATGGCGATATGGTTGGTGGTTTCTCTGTATTAAAAGATGTCTACAAAACTATCGTGTTTGAATTAGCGAAATATCGCAACACTTTAGACGAAACTCCAGTTATTCCTGAGCGTGTGATTACTCGCCCACCTTCAGCGGAATTACGTCCAGATCAAAAAGACCAAGACTCTTTACCTGCATATGACGTATTAGATGCAATCTTGTATGCATATATTGAAGAAGACCTGAGTCAAGCAGACATTATTGCTAAAGGCTACGAAGCAGAAGTCGTAGAGAAAGTAATTCGTTTGGTTGATCGCAATGAATACAAGCGTCGTCAGGGCGCAATTGGACCACGCATTAGTTCGCGTGCGTTCAGTCGTGAACGACGCTACCCTATCGTCAATGGATGGACAGCGAATGACTGAAAAAATTGTTTCTGAAAAGTCACAATTACTTGCTCAAGCACTTATGCTTGAGCAAGTTGCATTTTATAAAAAACAACTTACAACTGAACTTTCCGCTGAATTTTTTCAGCAGTTTATTCAACTTTTTTTGCAACACGCACCCAATATTCAACTCAACGAAGTTGTCGAACTAGAACAAATTCAAGCGGTCGTAAAACGCTATGCATTTGAAATGCAGTTGGGTGCAGGGCTATTAGAATTTATTGGTGAAATCGCTCAACGATTGCATGTTTTTTCTTTACAGTCATCAGCAGAGTTACAAGACTTATTTTCAGACCAACAGTTTGAAATGTGGTTATCGAAGTTTCTAGAGCTAGAAAATATTCGCCACTATTTGAATCATTTCCTGAGAGAAAGTCCGTCTATTCAGCAGCTCTGCCAATATATTGCAACAACAACATTACAGAATAAATTACCAAAATTATTCTCGCAATCTGATGAAGACAGAGTTTCTTCTAGTAAATATGAATGGCAACAGAAACTAAAAACATTCTCTCATCGCCAACAACAACGTATCGAACAAAAAATTGAAGATAGTATTGCTCGCTTCATTCAAGAGCAGCTCGTAGATCTCAGCTTACTTTCGAATGATGATTTAGAGACACTTGCTCGAAATGTTTGGGATGATAATAAATCGAAACCACTCTCTGAATACACCAAGCAAGTAACCCCGCTTGATGTTGAAGAATTTTTCGTGATGATCTACGAATACTGGAAAGAACTACGCGAATCTTCTTATATTCAGGACTTAATTTTATACGGCGTTAAAGTCTTTTATGATTTCTACAAAGATGAAAGCTTAGCAGATGTTTTTGCTGCAATTGGACTAGAAGAAAGTGATCTTCAAAATGAGGCTGTTCGGTTCTACCCTAAAGTGGTAGTCGCTTTAGATGAACATGAAGTATTAGAGCCTATCATCACGTTAATTTTAAAGCCGTTCTATGAAAACAGCCAAACGTTAGCGATGATAGAAAAACATTTATAAGATCTGTTCTTAAGCCAAAGTAACCTTTGGCTTTTTTTTATAAGAATTATAGATAAAAAGAAACCACGCAGGAGCGTGGTTTTTAAAATGGTGGCTATGACGAGACTTGAACTTGTGACCCCCGCATTATGAGTGCGGTGCTCTAACCAACTGAGCTACATAGCCGTAAACTGTGTGCGCATTATCTAGTGTTCCACCCTACAGGTCAAGCCTATGGCATTGAAAATATAGGACATATGAACAGTTTTTATTCTTTTAAATTGCATTTGATCATTTTTCAACTAATTTACAGCTAAATTAAAAATTTAATGAAAATGTCAGAATGATTTGTTAAAAATTCAATCAGAAAAATAAAAAAAGTTGTTTTTAAAAAACAGCAGATAAAAAGAGACCACGCAGGAGCGTGGTCTATAAAATGGTGGCTATGACGAGACTTGAACTTGTGACCCCCGCATTATGAGTGCGGTGCTCTAACCAACTGAGCTACATAGCCGAAAACTGTGGGCGCATTATCTTAACTTTCGCTACACACGTCAAGCACAATTTTCAAAAAATCTTAGAAGTGAGCCTATAAGCCGGGTTCTGTCGAGGACGATCATTCCTCTAGGCGTACAATCACTCATACGCTCAAGCGACCTACCCGAATCCAGCACGGGCCGTGCCTCAGGATTCCTATTTGGTCTTGCTTCTGGTGGGGTTTACCTTGCCGTGAACTGTTACCAGACACGCGGTGCGCTCTTACCGCACCCTTTCACCCTTACCTCACGAATGAGGCGGTCTACTCTCTGCTGCACTTGCCGTCGGCTTTCGCCGCCCAGGCGTTACCTGGCACCTTGCCCTATGAAGCCCGGACTTTCCTCCCCTGCTTCAGTCACGGAGACCTCCACAGCAGCGACCGTCCAGCCCACTTCGAGGCGCATCTTATCAAAAATTAAAATTAATTGCTCGCATTTTTTTGTGCCGTGAGCTTTTTATACTTTGCCATCAATTCATCTTGTGATTCCACATGCTGCGGATCAAGAGGAATACAGTCTACTGGGCAAAACAACTGACACTGAGGCTGATCATGATGTCCTACACACTCTGTACAAAGCGCAGGATTTATTTCATAGATCACCTCACCCATATAAATAGCTTCATTAGGGCACACAGGCTCACAGACATCACAGTTAATGCATTCATCTGTAATATATAATGACACTTTACCAGCCTTGTTGATGCTTACGTTCAAATGCTTCAACCACAATGGCTGGAACAAATTTAGTCACATCACCTTTCAATCGTGCAATTTCTCTTACCAACGTTGATGAAATAAAAGAAAATTGCTCCGATGGAGTTAAAAATACAGATTCAAACTGTGGATCAAGTTGACGGTTCATGTTTGCCAACTGAAACTCATATTCAAAATCAGAAATTGCTCTTAAACCGCGTAATACTGCTGTTGCACGTTGTTCACGAAAGAAATTGACCAACAAACCATCAAAGCCCACAAATTCCACATTAGATAAATGACTCAATGATGCTTTTGCTAACTCTACACGCTCTTCTAAGCTAAACACTGGATTTTTATGGTGTCCAATCGCAATTGCTACAACAACCTCATCAAACATTTTTGATGCTCTAGCAACCAAATCAACATGACCATTGGTAATTGGATCAAATGTCCCCGGATAAATCACACGTGTTTTAGACATGCGTTGTACTCTGCGTCTATGAGATAAGGTACATATTTTAACAAAAGTTTAGCATAAACGCTAAATTCCTAAATGATGGAAAAAGATTGCGTTTTACGGCACAATAAGCGCAATTGTGGAAGTTTAAATTATGGCGAAAGCAACAGTAGTAAAAAATAATAATGGTTAATGTTTTTTATAATTCCTTACAGTTCTTTTTAATTACATAACCAATTGAAATAAAACAATTACTAGATTTATTAGTTCTTTTTAGTGTCTTTCAATCCACTGTCAAAACGGGTAATAATACGGGTAACATTTTATTCAAAGTATTCGGAATGGCTACTACAAAACTTTCTGATGTTAAAATTAAGAATCTGAAACCAAAAGATAAATTATATAGACTCCTAGACTCTGATCGGCTCTATATAGAAATTAGACCAACTGGTGCTAAGGTATGGCGATTCAAATTTGTTTTTCAAGGGAAAGAATCATCTATGAGCTTGGGTGAATACCCTTCAATTACTTTAGCTGAAGCTCGTTCTTTAAAAGATCAAATGAGAGCAAAGCTAGCAAAAGGCATACATCCTGTTGAAGATCGCAAAAATATTAGAGCCCAAGTATTAGCCGAAACAACCAATACATTTGATTCAATTGCTGCTGAATTTAAACTGAAACGAATGTGTTCAAAGTCCGAAACATATCAAGGGAAGTTTGATATTGCTTTAGAAAAAGATATTTCACCTGTTATTGGAAAGAAGAACGTAAACGCAGTAACCTCATCAGATGTGCTTAAAATACTAGATAACACGGTAGATCGTGTTGTAAAAGAATCAAATGGAAGATTTACTGGTGCTTCAGCGGCCCTTGAGAACAGAAGATTCATTGGGGGGGGTTATTCGATATGCTATAGCAACGCTTCGTGCTGAGAATGATCCCACTTATGCAGTACGTGATGTAATAAAACGCCCTCGTGTCAATCATGCAAGAGCATTAACGAAAGAAGAGCGATACAAAGCTAGAACAAGTCTACCTAAATACAATGGAACACAAACTGTGAAGAATGCAGGCTTTATCCTCTTATACACAATGCTACGCGCTGTAGAAATCAGAAAGATGCAATGGTCATGGGTAGACTTTGAATCAAGATTAATTACATTTCCAATTGAAGTGATGAAGAAAGCTAGAATCCACGTACTACCAATTTCAGATCAAGCATATAAGATTTTGCAACAGCAGTATGAAATATCAGGTGATGGCATTCTAGTGTTCCCTGCAATTTTTAGCAAAAAGAGTAGTGGGATGCTTTCACCATCAACTTTAAATAGTATGCTGGAATATATCGGTCTTAAAGATGTAACTACTCATGATTTTAGAGCCACAGCATCAACCTTACTATATGAAAAGGGTTATGAGGAAGCATGGATCGAGAAACAATTAGCACATGCTGAATCCAATAAAACTAAAGCTTCTTATGATCATTCCAAGCATCTAAAACAAAGACGTAAAATGATGCAAGACTGGGCTGATATTGTTGACAGTTGGAAGATAAAGATACTATAAATTATAAGCGCCCTACAATTTCAGTTTGTGGGGTAATGGCGAAATGAAAATTTTAATTGCGAACTTGTAGTAAATTTATCAACACTATTTTAACGATTGTTGATAAATTTTAGGTTATCCGCACTACGCATTAAATTCCATATATTTACCTAATCCATCAACCAGCATTGCTATAGTAAAAGTAACATCACTATATACTTGTATTTCAAACATCATTTCTTCGAATACAGTTCTTACAATCTGCTTAGCTTCTTCCCTTTTTTCAGGAATACTACAAGAATGAAGTATTAACTCGCCTATAAAAGTATTTTCTAATACATCCAGCTTAATCCATTTCTCTATTCGCCTTTCTCTAATATTATTCTCTAATTTTTTTATTGATTCACATTTTTTATCACTATAGTAGCCACTTTGGGATATCGTATAAGTGAACATAAAATTATAGACCTTCATAATTTCATCCATATATTATTTTTTCTAACAATTAAAAATAAAATCAATACCTTGAAACCATAAAAGTCCTATTATTAAATAGCATCAACACAATTTCTTGACATGATGTGTGCTGAGAAAACA
>NZ_AXCD01000035.1:0-695 GCF_000475335.1 Acinetobacter sp. COS3 | reverse complement strand
ATTGATCTTGTGACTGGCGTGATTGATGGCATCACGGGTGGTACTGACGGTAGTCCAATCGATTTAGTCACTGGTGCCCTTGATGGTATTACAGGCGGTGATCTTGCTAATAATCCTGTCACAGGGATTGTTCAAGAAGGCATCGATATTCTACAAGGCGTTGAAAGCTTAAAAACTGAAATTATCAATACGGGTATTGATACTGTAGCTGACACCATCATCGGTGCTTTCCCTCAAGCTGAACATCCTGTCGGTGATATCGCTGACCTAGGTACCCTCACTTTTGAAACTTCTCGCGATACTGTAAATGGTACTTTAGAAACTGTGTCTGACTTGGCGGGTGCTGATCTCAGCAGTGCTTTAGATTCTGCAACAGGTGTTATTGAAACCTTAGTTGATAATGGTTCTGCTGCAATCGGTATTGTTCAACATATTGCTGATGACCTTGGTAATCTCGGTGATCTTGCTAATGGTACACCACTAGAAATGGTGACTGATGTCATTGACGGCATCACAGGTGGTACGGATGGCAGCCCAATCGATCTTGTCACTGGTGTGATCGATGGCATTACTGGTGGAACAGACGGTAGTCCAATTGATCTCGTCACTGGTGTGATCGATGGCATCACAGGCGGTACTGACGGTAGCCCGATTGATCTTGTCACTGGTGTGATTGACGGCATCACAGGTGGTAC